>JBDUBD010000052.1:0-18213 GCA_040004295.1 Sphingomonadales bacterium
GTTGAGGTTGAAGCAATTGCCGCCGTCGTCGAGCCTTGCCGTCGCGATGCCGCCGTCGATGGGGAAGTTGGTCGGTTTGCCCGCCCAATCTCCTTCCAGTGTCGTTTTGGCCGCGTCACGCTGGATCAGGTCGCCGATGCGGTATCGCGCGACGGTTTCTGCCGCCATCGCATAGGCGCGCGCCTGTTCGATCGCGGCACCATTCGACGTCAGGTGCGTGGCGAGCTTCAGGCGTTCGAGGGCCGCCGCCGCGAGAATCGCCATGACCGACACGATCAACAAAACGGTCAGGAGCGCTGCGCCTTCCTCGGACGGACGGCGCGTCATGGGTAGGATGGCCCGGCGACGAACGCCATCGTGACCGGCTTTTGCCTGGCGCGCGCGACGGTCAGTTCGACGGCAGCAGGCATCGAATCGAGCAGCGCATTGTCCCAGCGCGGACGGTATTCGCCCTTGGAGTCGCGGTAACGAACCGAGAGCGCAGAGACATTATCGGCGAGGACGATGACCGCAGCCGGGCTGGTTCCATCGACACTGCGATAGCCGTGTCGTTCCAGGCGGCCTTCGCTCAGCACGAGATCGACGCGCTGCACGCCCGCCCGCATCGAGCCATCGGGGTTCGACCAGCCCGCGCGGACATAGCCCATGACGAGCGGATTGCTGGTCCCGTCATTGCCGGTAAAGGCGCGCAGCACGGCACCATCACCGCTACGCGCGGTTCGAGGAACGATCTGCGCCATGTCGTTGGCGAGCAACACGGACATGCGCCGCAACCTAGCGGTCGCTTCGAGTTCGTGCGTCGCCGCCGCCTGTGCACGGACGCCGACACTCAATAGCGCGACCCCGGCGGCGGCGAGCAGGCCAAAGATGAAGAGGGCCACCATCATTTCGACAAGCGTGAAGCCGTCTTCGGTGGAACCGCGTCTCGTCATTGTGCCGCCCGTGCAAGCGACAAGCGCGTCAGTGTACGGCCAGATTCGTCGGCAACCTGGAGATTGATCCGTGCGATCCGGACATCGTCGGTGCGCGTAACACTGCGGGTCCAGTGCCAGGTCGTACCGCCGTTGACGACACTGCCCACATCATCCCCGAATGCGGGCGGACGTGGAGAGGTCAGGATATCGACAGCGAGGTTGCGCGCCACGATCTGTGCCATGGTCGTGTCGGCGAGCCGCGAGGTACCGGTCAGGGTAGCGCCCTCAAGCCGGAGGAGTGCGAGTGCGGCCAGGCTGAAAATCGCCAGGGCGACCAACATTTCTATCAGCGTGAAGCCGCGTTCCGACGATCGCCTATCGAACGACATGGACCACCCCCTCGCCTGGAATCTCGACCCGCGCTGTCATGCCGCCGCGCGACAGTTCGACCGTCATCGGATCGGCAACAGTCCCGGTCGAATCGAACGTCACGCGCGAATTCGGCGCAACGATCCCCGTGCCGCTTACCCATGCCACCGGTCGGAACGCACGGTCGCCCGCCGGTTCCCAGCGACCCCGGATGCGCCGTTCGACAGCACTCCCCTGTCCGTCGATGCGGATACTCATCGCGCGACCCTGAACGATAGCATCGTCACGCACGGCCAGCGCGCGGGCCGCAAAACGCTCGGCTTCGTCGGTCACCTGACCGCGCGGATCGGGAATGGCGAGCACGACCGCCGCCGATGCGAGTCCGATGATGACGAGCACCACCATCAGCTCGATAAGCGTAAATCCGGCGGACCTACTGCCAGCTGCCGATGTCGGCATTCTCGCCCTCGCCGCCTTCGACGCCGTCGGCACCCAGCGTATAGATGTCGAATGTTCCGTGCTTGCCCGGGTATTCGTACTTGTAGTCGCGGCCCCACGGATCCTTCGGCAGCTTCTTGATATAGCCGCCGGGCGTATAGCGGCTGGGATCGGTCAGCGACGGCGGCGCGACCATCAGCGCGCCGAGGCCGTCGCTCGTCGACGGAAACGTCAGGTTACTCAGCCGGTAAAGCTCCAGCGCCTGATCGAGCGTTGCGATGTCGGCTTTTGCCTTCTGGTTGTTTGCCTTGCCGATGTTGGGCAGCACGGTCAGCGCAACGATGGTCGACAGCAGCGCGATGATGACGAGGACGACCATGACCTCGATCAGCGTGAAGCCGTTTTCGGTTGGTGGCTCCTCAGCCACGGCTTCATCATCGTAATTGTTCATGCGGGTCGTCATAGTCCGGCCAATGTTTCGAGTTGAAGGATCGGAAGCAGGATCGATAGCACGATCAGCGCGACCACGCCTCCCATGATCACGATGATCATGGGTTCGAGCAGCGACAATGCCGAAGTCGTGAACGTATCGAATTCGCGTTCGAGATAGTCAGCCGCGCGTTCCAGCATCGTGTCGAGCTGTCCCGACGCTTCCCCCGACGCCGTCAGATAAACCAGCAATGGCGGGAACACGCCCGCGCGACGCAGCGCCGCCGACAGGCTGCCCCCTCCGCGCACCGCCGTGACAATATCGTCGGATGCAACCTTGAGCGCACGATTGTGGATCGTTGCCGCTGTCAGCGTCAGTCCTTCGAGCAATGGCAATCTGCTGCCGACCATTGTCGAAAGCGTCCGGGCCATACGCGCTGCATGGAGATCGCGCGTCAAGCGACCGATCAAGGGGATGCGTAACCAGAAGCTGTCGAATTTCAGCCGGATTTTGGGGTCGCGCAGCGCATAACTCGCGCCGACCATGAGGAGACCGAGCACGAGCGCAAGCGCCCACCAGAAATTGGCCAGGAACCACGAGATGCCGATGACGACACGGGTCAGGAACGGCAATTGCTGCCCGACGGTGTCGAATTGCTCGACAACCTTCGGCACGACGAAGATCATCAGCGACATCACGACCAAAGTCGCAACAACCGCAAGGACCACCGGATAGGCAAGCGCGGTCAGGATCTTCGACCGCATTGCCGACTGGCGTTCGAGCAGCACCGCGAGGCGCTCGAGAATTTCGGACAGTGTTCCTGCCCCTTCGCCAGCCGCCACCATCGCGCGATAGAGCGCGGGGAAGCTCTTCGGCTCGCGCGCCATGGCGTCGGACAGGCGTCGCCCTTCCACGACGCCGCCATGAACACGATCGAGGATCGTACGAACATGGTCGCCTTCGGTCTGGTGGGCGACGGTGCGGAGTGCTTCTTCGAGCGGCGTGACGAGAACCAATGTGGCAAGCTGTCGCGTAAAAAGGGTCAGCGCCTTTGCGCTGAGGCGTCGCGGGCCGGCGAGCGCGGCAAACGAGGCAAGTGGTGCAGCGCGGGGTGCACCGGGTGCCGCCGCATCGAGACGGACGACGAAAAAACGCTTGGCCGTCAGTTTCGCGCGGGCTTCGTCTGCCCCCGCTGCCGCCACCGACCCGCGCCGTTCGCGACCCGCGACGTCGATGACGGTGTAATCGAAATCAGCCATCGTCGCCCGTGCGACGCGAAATGCGGACCGCCTCCTCCGGCGTCGTCTGCCCTTCGATCACGAGGCGACGCACCGCCGTCGTCAGATCGGCGGTGCGGGCAAAGGCATGGCGCGAGATTGCGACCTCGTCGCCACCCTCGTTGATCAGGCGACGGAGCGTATCGTCGATACGGATTGCCTCATATACCCCGGTGCGCCCGCGAAAACCGGTGCCACCGCATTGCTCGCATCCGCCGGGTTCGTGGACGATAGTGCCCGGGTCCAGTCCAAGCAGCGCAGCAACTGTCGGGCTGGCAGGTTCGGGACGGCTGCATTCTGGGCACAACCGGCGCACGAGCCTTTGTGCAACGACCGCGCGCAGGGTGGAGGCAAGCAGGAACGGCTCGATCTTCATGTCGCGCATGCGCGTGATCGCGCCGACGGCGTCATTGGTGTGGACGGTCGACAGCACCAGGTGGCCCGTCAGCGAGGCTTGCACCGCGATCTCGGCGGTTTCGCGGTCGCGGATTTCGCCGACCATCACTACATCGGGATCCTGGCGCAGGATGGCGCGCAACCCAGCGGCAAACGTCAATCCGACCTTCGCATTCACCTGCGTCTGGCCGACGCCATCCACGGCATATTCGACCGGATCCTCGACGGTCAGGATGTTGCGACTGCCGTCGTTGAGCGTGCGTAGTCCGGCATAGAGCGTCGTCGTTTTGCCGCTACCGGTCGGGCCGGTGACGAGGATGATGCCGTTCGGCTCGGCAAAGGCTCCACGCAGCAGCGCGTGCGTTTCCGGCGTCATCCCGAGCATTTCGAGATCGATCCCGGCGTTTTCCTTGTCGAGGATACGCAGGACCACCCGCTCCCCTGCCCGGCTTGGCAAGGTCGACACGCGGACATCGAGCAGCTTGCCCGCAAGTGTCAGCGAGATGCGGCCATCCTGCGGCACGCGGCGCTCGGCGATGTCGAGGCGCGCCATCACCTTGATACGGCTGACGATAACGGGCGCGACATGCGGCGGCATTCGCAGCGTTTCGCGCAGGACGCCGTCGATACGCATGCGGACGATGAGGCCGCTTTCGTACGGCTCGACATGAATATCGGACACGCCCTGCCGCACGGCCTCTGCGATGATGCCGTTGATCAGGCGGATGGCAGGTGCGTCGTCGGCGGTGTCGAGCAGATCCTCCGCGCTCGGAATGCCGCTCGCAAGCGCGTCGATCTCTTGCGACCCCATGGCGATCGCAGCGGCCTCGCCATCGGTGACATAGCTGTCCGACAGCAGCCGATCGAACGCAGGCGGTTCGATGACCGTCACGTCGAAAGATCGTCCCAGATAACGCCGCACCTCGAGCAAGGTCAGAGGATCCGCACCTGCGCGCATGGTGATACCGGGCCGGTCGCTCTCTCCGTTATGGAGAACAACGCCGAACCGGCGCGCAAAGGCATAGGGGATCGTCGCGGGCGCGGTGATGTCGGACGCGCTCATTTGCGGCTTTTCGGCTCCGGCACGGGGCGGATGACCTGCTGGCTCGTGGTCGACTGGATTACCTGAGGCGCGGGCGGAGTAGGGTCGCTCGCCGTACTTGGCGCCATGCTTGCGGGTCCGGGCAACGGCGCCCCCATATAATCCCGCATCAATTCGTCGATGGACGGTTCCGCATCTGGATTTCCGACCAGTTGCTGCGACCGGATATAGCCATAGCGGCGTTCGGCCAGCGCCTGCGCATCGGCCGCCGTGCGCAGGATCGTCGGGCGGATGAAGACCATCAGATTGGTCTTGCCGCGCGACTTGCTGCGCGAGCGGAACAACTCGCCGAACAACGGGATATCCCCCAGCACCGGCACTTTTTCGAGCGTGCGGCGCTCATTGTCGTCGAGAAGCCCGCCGATGGCCATAATCTGGCCGTCGTCGACTGTCATTGTCGTCTGGATCTCGCGCTTGTTGAGGATCAGGTCGGACGAATTGTTGGTGACCGCGCCCGCGATCGAGCTGACTTCCTGACGCAGGAACAGCTTGATCGAACCGCCCTCGCCGATCTGTGGCTTTACTTCGAGCTGGATGCCGACATTCTGACGCTGGACGGTGCGGAATGTATTCTCGAAATTGCCCGACAGCGCCTCTCCGGTCGTGACCGGGATTTCCTGCCCGACCAAAAGCTTGGCTTCCTGGTTGTCGAGCGTCACGACCGACGGCGTCGAAAGCAGGTTCGACTGATTGTCCTGGCTGACCGCGTTGATGATCGCGCCGAGGTACAGGTTGTTGCCCAGGCCGAATGCCGCGCCTACCGTACCCCCTGTCGCCGAATTCACCGCATTAAGCGCGCCCTGAAGTAGCGTACTGCCATTTGAATTGCCGCTCGTCGTCGTCGTCGTGGTGCCGTTCACCGTGGTCGTGGTCGTGGTTCCCCCGCTGAGCTGGTTCTGCAGAACTCCCCCGGCAATGGGGACGATCGACGGTGTCACGTTCGAATAGGTCGTGAAAGCACCGCCATTGGGGCCGCCGAATGCGAGCTGGATGCCCAGCTTGCGCGCGGCGGTATCGGAAATCTCGACGATGATCGCCTCGACAAGAACCTGTTCACGGCGGGTGTCGAGTTGGCGGATGACTTCGCCCAATGTGCGCTGCACATCGGCGGAGGCCGAAATGATGATGGCGTTCGTGCCCTCGTACCGTGCGATGATCGCCGGCGCACGCGACGCGCCGGAGACCGGGCCTTGTGAGGGCGTAGATGCAACCGACGGTGTGGCGACAGGTGCGGATTGCGCGCCGGGCGTTGCACGGCTGGATCCGGTCGAGACGACTTGCGGCACGATCGACGGCGTCTGCCCCACAAGCGTCTGCAACACGGGCAACAGCTTTTCGGCGTCGGCATGCTGAAGGAAGACGACGCGAATTTCGGAACCCGCCGCCGCGCGCTTGTCCAAGTCGGCGATGATGTCGGCAAAACGTGCCACCGCACGGGCGTCGCCGCGCAAGGCGATCGAGTTGGAACTATCGATCGGCGAGATCGCAACCGTGCCGCGCGGCCCGCCGACGCTGCTCAACGCCTGCAGCGAGGTCGCGATTTCCCGCGCACCGGCATTGCGCAGCACAATGACGCGCGTGTCGGCGCTGTCGTTGTCGATTCTGCCCAGCACCTGCTTCACGCGGCGGACATTGTCGGCATAGTCGGCGACGACGATGCTGTTCGCGGCGGCATTGGCGGTGACCGATCCCTCGCGGCTGACGAGCGGACGGACGGTTTCGACCGCCTGCGCCGCGTCGATTGCACGAAGACGGATGATCTCGGTGATGAAGCTGTTGCGCGCCGCCCCTGCCGAACCGACGCGCCCCGGCTGTGCCGCTGCACCCTCGACTGGCTGTACGCGGTAGCTGCCATTGCCGACCGGTACGGCCACAAGGCCGTTCGCGCGCAGCGTCGACAGGAAAACTTCGAAATACTCGGAACGCGACAGCGGGCGATCGGTCACGACCGACACTTTCCCCTGTACGCGCTGATCGATAATGAACGTCCGGCCCGTCACGCGCGCCGCATCCTGAATGAACGCGCGGATGTCGGCGTCGCGCAGGTTGAGTATCTGTTGCGCCGGTGCTGCCGTCGCCAATGCCATCGCGGCCAAAAGGCCAAAGCGCTTCACTTCGCGGCTCCGGGCACGACAGACACGGCCTTGCCGCCGCGATCGACGGTGAAGGTTGTCTGCGCAGGACTCACACTGCTCATCGCTGCCGTTGCGTCCTCTATCGACCGGATACTCCGGCCATTGATCTGCGTCACCACGTCACCTTGTTGCAGGCCGGTCGATGCGAAGACATCACCGGTTCCCTTCGGACCGACAACGAAGCCGGTTACCGCACCCTTTTCCATACGGGGCGCAAAATTGATTCCGGTTGCCAGCGACTGCGCCGTCAGGGGCGCCGGAGCCATGGCGGGTGCCTGCATCAGCATGGGCGCTCCGCCCGGCGGCGGCACTCCGGGTGTGCCAACCACGGGTGGGCTACCTGCTGCCGGAGCAGCGCCACCCACGGACTGATCGAGGAAAAGCTGTTCGGTCGCGCCACCGCGCTCGATCGTCACATTGTCGAACGCCACCGCCTTCAGCTTTACGCCCGGCACGATCTCGTCGCCAACGGCGTAACTGTTCTGCAAGCCATCGGGCGTGGCAATGATCGCGGAACCCCGCCCCATCGCCTGGTCGAGCCGAACGCCGAACAGCTTGAGCGGAAGCGAGGTTATCGCGGTTGTGCCCGTCGGCGCAGATCGGAAGAACGGGTCGAAACGCGTCAGAATGGACAGGTCGGCGACGGCCACACTGCTGCCGACCGCTTGCCAGCGACCCACCGGCCCCATCGGCTTGACGATCGTCCAGAACAGCGCAGCCCCGGCCGCCGCAATCGCGACAATCAGCACACCCTCTGTAACGTCATAAGGAAGGGTTCGCGCGCTACGCCGGGCTGGCCAGCGCAACCGGAACCCCGAAAACGATTGCATTCGACCGTTTACTCCCCGGTGCGCCACTATGGTTAACGGCGTCACGCCTAAAGGCTAACCTGTCGATACACAATTGCGTTCGACGTGACGCTGCGACGGACTAACGCAGCTTGACCGTGGCCGACAATGCGAATGTGGTGCCGACCTTGTAGGTATTGATGTCGATCCGGTTCGTACCCGACGTCTGAAACTCCTCGTGCTTCTGTCCGGTGATGTTTCGTGCTTCGAATTTAAGCTCAATTTCCTTGTCAAAGAGCTTGACCGCTTCGCGTGCCACGAAATCGATCCGGAATCCCGGCCTTTCGATGACATCGGGCTGCGGCGTCGATCCATTGAGACCGCGGCTGACGACACGATCGCTGGCATAGCTGAGCAGGAGTGTCTGCTGTGACAGGCGATCGGGATGTTCCAGGCCGATCTGGATATTGGCGATATGATCAGACTGACCGGTCAAAGGCGCGCCGTCACGGAAATAATCGCTTGCGATCGTCGACGATGCACCAAAGACGGTGGTGGTATCACCCGCCGAAACCTTAACCTTGGATTTGGTGTACGTATAATTGCCGATCAGGATGACACGGCGCGCGGCAAAAAAACCGCCATTGATGAACGTATCGAGATTGATGTTCTTTTGAACCTCGAGTTCCGCACCGTAGAGGGTCGCGGAAGGGGCGTTTGCGAACGACGTGACGAGGTCGCCTCCGGTAATGAACGCTTCGATCGGACGATCGAGTTTCTTGTAGAAGCCCGAAACCGACAGCTTCTGGTCGGGCGCGAAATACCACTCGAACCGAGCTTCCGCGTTATAAAGCTGGCTATCGACGAGCAGGGGATTTCCGCGGTAGGGACGGTTTGAATCCGGATCGAAATAGGGCTGGTTGATCAGTTCGCGGAATTGCGGGCGTGCGATCGTTTTCGAACCGCTCAGCCTAACCTGCATTGCATTTCCGACTTGCCAGGTCAGCGTTGCCGCAGGCAGCCAATATGTGCGCTCAAGTCTGGTTCCGGCTGTCGAAGCGCCGGGGACGTTGAAAACCTGAATGGGATCCACCGTTTGTGTCGCACGTTCGTAACGCACGCCGATGTCCAGACTCAACGTGTCCGTGAAAGCGGTATTGACCTTTGCATAGCCCGCATAGTTCAACAACCGTGCGAAGAATGCCGGGTTGCCTTCGTCGGTTTCGACCAATCCGATCTTGTAGAAGTTGATGATGCTCGGCTGCAACAGCAAGTCCGGGCGGAACATTCCAATCCCGGTCGGAAAATCGCCGGGCGCCAGGAATTGAAACTCGCGGCGCGTACTCGTGCGCTGGGTATCCGACCAGATGCCACCGACTGTTGCGCTGATTCCGGGGCTGAACCGATAGCTTAGATCGATTCCGGCCGAATACAGGTTCTCGCCGAGATCGGAAAAGGTGATCCCCGCATCGCCGCCGTTGCCGTTGTTCAAACGATTGACGAAATAGGCGCCATAGGGATCTGCTGCCGAATTGGTGCGGACATATTCGACGGACAGTTCGTCGGGAGCTTCGCGCTGCGAATTGGCATAGCCTGCACGAATATCGAGCTTGAGGCCTTCGCTAAGCGTGAGTTCGCTGACAAGCTGCGAGTTGATCAGCTGGCGCTCGTACCAGGCCGTCTTCTGCTGCATGAAATCGACGCTCGTTCCCTCCTTGTTGCCAAGGGCGAGACGGGCCTGTTTGATCGTGTCGCGAATATAGAGGTTCGTGAAACGAATCTTGTTGTCGTCGAATTCATAGCCGAACCCGAGCAATCCGTTCACGACGATGCGCTGGTCGGTATTGACCTGTGTGAAATCGGATTCGAGCGTCGATACGTCGGCACTGAGCGAGCTCTGCTGGATGGCTTCACGCGTGGTGTACTTGTTGCTGTACCCGGCAGCGGCGATGACGCCGAGTTCGCCGCCGCCGACCTCAAACGACGTGCCACCGGTCAGATTGGCTGAGAAATTGACCGGAATATCGCTCCACCGCTGAACGACCGCGTTACGCCCGGTAACGAGTTGCGATGCGATGGCTTGCGTGTTGACGTTGCCCGAGCTGATCCGGTCTCCGCTCTTGAAAAACGCGGCCAATGCGGGCGGGATGTTCCGTTCCCCGTTGTCGAACCCGGAATTGTCGCTGCGGCTGCCGAAATAGGTGTAGCCCAGATGCCCCGTGGTCTCGGTGTCGCCCGATATGCCTGTTCCGAACGTCAGGAACGGTTCACGGGGCACGGACCTGGTCGTGAGGTTGATGACACCACCGCCGAACTCGCCGGGGTAATTCACCGAATAGCTCTTTTGCACCAACGAAGATGCGATGACGCCGCTCGGGAAGATGTCGAGCGGCACCACACGCCGTAACGGTTCCGGGCTGGGAAGCGGGGAGCCGTTCAGCAGCGCAAGCGAATAGCGGTCGCCGAGCCCGCGTACATAGACGTAGCCGCTGCCGACAACGCTGAGGCCGGTGACACGTCCAAGCGCACCGGCAATGTTGCCCTCGCCTGTCCTGGCGATTTCGGCTGCGCCCAGGACAGAGACGACCTGGTCGGAGGACTTGGCAATGTTGCGATCGCGGCGACCGGTGACGACGATATCGTCTCCGCCACCAGGGACCGATACATCGACACTTTCCTCTTGCGGCTGAGTGGCGGCGGGGGTTGCAACAACCGTACCCGTCGTGGGAGCTTCCGCTGGCGGGGAGGCAGGAGTGGCTTGTGCGAATGCGAGCGACGGCGCAACGAGCGCCGTGGTGACGAGCAACGCCCGCGCGAGTTGCAGCGGAATAGACATCAAGTTTCCCCCAGATGCGGAAGCAAATGCAGGGGCGACCGCTATCGATCGCCCCCGCAAGGTTACGTGGTTTGGCTTCAGGTCGTGGGCAGCGACGTGCACGACGTCGAAGTCGAACCGAAGTTGACCGTCGCCGAGTTGCACGTCCAGCCAGCGTACCATGTGTCGGTGCTGTTCCGCACGGCACCGATCCATGTCGTGGTGTCGAAGAAGGTCGCGAGCGTCTTCGCATCGAAGCCTGTCACGGCCGTCTCGCTCGCACCGTTGATGAACACGCTGGTCAGGGTCGGGAGGAAGGCATCGTTGTTGTTGTTTGTGCCCGTGCCAAAGAAACCCGCGACCTGGCCGGCGTTGTAGCTGCCCGAGCCGAGATATTTCGTCGCATTGCACTGCATGACCACCGACCGGGCAGCAAATGTGGCTGGCACCGTTCCCGAACCATTCATGCGAATACACTCGTTGTTCGGCGCGATGATCAGCCCATTGGCAAGCGTCGTATCGGAGTTTCCGCGGAACAGCCCGGCAGCAAGATCATTTGCTTCGTTGTCCGCACTGGTCTGGGTCTGGATCGCCGTGAAGTTGGCGATGTTCAGCTTGGTGCGCGGCGTGTCGGTCTCAAAACCGGTGCTGTCGATTTCGAACAGCGCATCGCCCTTGGTCGCCTTGGGCAGCAGCAGGACGTACTGGAAGTTGGCCTGTGCGCCGGTATCGACGTCGATGCTGTCATCGTCCGCACCCGTCGCGATGTAATATTTGAAGTTGATGGCACCGCCGAAAAATTCCGAGCCATCGTCCGAGCTGTTGTGCGCCTGGATATGGTCGAGGGCAGTCCCGGTACCGATGCCTTCCGTCGTCAGGGCCTGAAGTTCTTTGCCGGTCCCAAGAACATACCCGGAATAGCGGATCTGGACATAGCTCATCCGTCCCGCATTATAGGCGTTATTGTTGCCGCCGTAGCGCGCGAGGTCTGCAGAACCTTCCGTGTCACGCTCGCACGTGCCGGACGCCGTCGAGCCGACATTACAGTCGGTGATGATGCCGCGGCCCATAAGGACCACGCCGCCCCACTGGCCCTGCGAGTTGTCGTCGTTGAGGCCGAGCACGTTGTCACGGCTGGTGAAGATGATCGGCTGTGTAGCCGACCCGACTGCGCTGATCTGGTTGCCGCGGTTAACCGCCAGCCACGACTGGCCGGTCGCGCCATAAAGGATCGCGCCAGGTGCGATTGTCAGAGTGACGGCAGTATCGGCCGTCAGCGGTGTCGTGCATCCGCCCGTCGTCGACGTGTAAGGCGCGCCGGTCGTTGGAGCGGCAAAGCCACCGTCGCAGCCGACGTTCACGCGACCGTTCAGCTCGTACAGAAGGCCGGAAATCTTTGGCAGGCTGACCGATGCCTTGATCGTGCTTGGAAGACGGCACACGCGGTAGGTGCCTGTCGGTCCGGTGATCGTACCACCGTCGGTAAGGCCCTGCGGGTCCGAAATCGTGGGACAACCTGCCGCGGGCGTGACGACGGGTGTCGGCGTCGGCGTGGGTGTTGGGGTCGGCGTAGCCGGTGGGTTGTTGATCGTGACATTGCCTCCGGTCCCCGGCGACGCAATGTCTCCGGCGCCGCAAGCGACAAGTGCGGCGCACGAAGCGCCCGACATCATGATTTTCGTAAGGCGATTGATCGTGGCCATGGAATATCTCCGCTCCGGCAGTCCGGCTGTATGAAATTGCGCTGAAGCGGTGCGACCGAATCGTCGGCCCCCTTTCCGCCCCGGCCGAGCGGTTAGGGGCGCTGTATGACAGGACGGCGCAGATTGCGGGACGTATTCGTGACGAAATGGTTGCGGTTTTATGACTCCGTGGACGGAATCAGCGCATTATCAGATCAGCAGGAGCGTAGCTGCCAAGGCTAGTCCGAACGAAATGATCGTTGCGGCGATCACCGGAAGTGACGCTTTCCAGCCCTGCTCGAGCAGAAGCGACAAGGGCGACCGAATGCCCGTCGCGGTCACGGCCAGCGCCAGCAATGCCGTCGCACCGGGCTTGGCCGCCGCCAGCACCGCTGTGGGTAATGTGACGGCGGAGTTCAGTCCGCATACCAGGAAAAATCCGATGACGAACCACGGAACCCCGATTCCGCTCTTCGCTTGCCCTTCTTCGCGTGGATAACAGGCCGCCACGACCGCCAAAGCGGGGGCGAGCAACGCGACCCGGGTCAGCTTGACGACGGTGGCCGTCGCTCCGGCCTCGGGCGAATAGGAATAACCGGCACCCAGCGCCTGTGCGACATCATGGATAGACGCGCCCATCAGGAATCCTGCCTGCTGATCGGTCAGGTGCAGCATGTGGGCAAGTGCCGGATAAACCGACATTGCCAGCGCGCTGGCTGCCGATACCGCGACCAGCACCAGCGTGAGTTGCGCCTGGCTCGACCGCTTTTCGCCGAGGACGCTCGACAGGGCCAGTGCGGCGGATGCGCCGCAGATCGCCACCGCACCGCCGGCAAGCGTGCCGAACGCCGCACCGCGACCGACCCATTTCGATGTCAGCGTACCGGACAGGGTGACCAGCACGACCATGGCGGCAATCGCAATGAATGCGGGAACGCCGAGACCGGCAATCTGCGAGAAGGTCACCTGCAAACCCACCAGGACGATGCCCCAGCGCAATAGCGTTTTCGACGCGAAGCCCAGCCCCGGATGCAGCCGCACGTCGGCATTCGCGAAGTTGAATGCCAGCCCGATCAGCAACGCCATCAACATGATCGGCGCGCCATAATGTTCTGAGAGATAGGCGGCGGCCAGCGCCGCAACGCCCGCAATCAGCAGACCCGGCAGATACGCCCGCCACCCGAGCGACGCCGTTGGAACGACGTCCAGAAGGTCGCCGTAGAGGTCCGCCGCGACCGGTATGGATCTTTGCGATTTCATTGCTTGCCCGACTGTGCCGAAACTCTAAGGTCCGGTCAAAAGCGGGAGGATGACAGCGATGTCAATCGAGAATTATGGTACGGCCCTTGGGGCAGCGATGACAGAAAAAGTGTCATCGACCCGTCGCGCGCGTGCCTTGCTGATCGCACTGATTTTCGTCGCGATTGCGCTCAACTATGTGGACCGTCAGGTGCTGGCGCTTCTCAAGCCCACGCTGGAGGCGCAATTCGCCTGGTCCGACCGCGATTATGCCCTGCTGGGCACGGCATTCCAGATTACCGCGGCTGCATCTTTCCTGTTCGTCGGATGGTTCGTCGACCGGTTCGGTGTCAGACGCGCGCTCGGCTGGGGCGTGGGCGTGTGGAGCCTCGCCGGGATAGCGCATGCCCTGGCGTCCACCGTGACCCAGTTCGTTATCGCCCGCGTCGCGCTTGCTGCGGCAGAGACGGTCGGTACGCCCGCGGCCGTTAAATCGGCCGCAGTGTATCTGCCGGTGAAGGAGCGCTCGTTCGCGCTTGGACTAGGCAATACCGCACCGAATATCGGCGCGATCGTAACGCCGCTACTGATCCCGCCGTTCGCGCTGGCGTTCGGATGGAAAGCGGCATTCGTCGTCACCGGCGCACTGGGCTTCATCTGGCTGGCCTTCTGGATTCTCGGGACGCGCAAGCTGATGCCCGTCGAATATGTGGTCGCGGCGAGTGCGCCCCCTGCCCCGGCAGATGCTCCGGCCAAGGTAAACTGGGGAGAATTATTCTCGGACAGGCGGACATGGGCCGTCGTCGGCGCCAAGTTCCTCAGCGATCTCGGCTGGTTCTTCCTGCTCTTTTTCATGCCCGATTTCTTCGCGCGCGTGTTCGACATGAAACAGGGAACGCTCGGCGGGCCGACCGCTCTGGCTTACAGTTTTGCCGCAATCGGTGCGCTGTCGTCGGGCCTCATCTTCCCGTGGCTCCTCGGCAAGGGCTGGTCGATGAATCGGTCGCGCAAGACGTCGATGCTGTTCTATGCATGCATGATCCTGCCGATGCCCCTGGCCATCTACGCGCCGGGGCCATGGACCGCCGCCGCGATCATCGGTGTCGCCCTGTTCGCGCATCAGGGTTTCTCGACCAACGTGTTCGGCATGACCGCCGACGCCGTACCGATCGGCCGCGTCGCAACCGTCATTGGCGCGGGGGCCGTCGCGGGCAATCTGTCAGGGGCCGGGATGATCTGGTTTGCGGGATGGAGCCTGTCGAACGGCTATGGCTATTGGCCGATGTTCGCGATCTGCGCGAGCGCCTATTTGCTCGCCACGCTGTGGATCCACCTGATGCTCCCGGTGATCCGTCCGGCACAGGCCTGACAAGGAAAACCCCGCCGGTTGCCCGGCGGGGTTCTTTCTTCGTGCGACTGAAGGACGGGATTATTTCCCGAAGTTGATCCGTGCCGTCACGCCGAAATACCGGTCGGCGTCGCGTGGAATCTGGTAGCGATACGCACCGCCGGGGCCACCGTTGGTGATCGCTGCGGCAAAGCTCTGGTCCAGCAGGTTGCGGACCTGGAATGTCACCCGCCAGCGGTCGTTGGCGTCGGTGACGCCTGCCGAAAGGTTGACCAGTCCGTAGTCGTGGATCGTCGACAGCGTCCGAATTGTCAGGTCGGGCGAGAAAGTCGATAACTGGCTCGACTGATAACTCCCCTGTGCGCCGAACAGAAAATCGACCGACCCCGACGTCCGCCAGCGATAATCGGCGCTGAGCGATCCTTTGAACTTCGGCGCATAGGCGAGCGACGTACCTGGAGGGACGATCGCAGTAGCACCCGGTGCCGCAAGGAATTGATCGACGTGGGCGTCGGTATAGGCCGCGCCGCCCGAGATGCTCAGGTCACGCACGGGCCGCCAGATCAGGTCGAGTTCACCGCCGCGTGTCGATACCTCACCCGCATTAGTGAAACGGGTGACGACGACACCAGCCACAAGATCGGGGTTGTTGGCCTGAAAATTGTGGTATTTGGCGTAATAGCCCGCAAGGTTGAGAACCAGCTTGCCGCCAAAGAGCGTGTTCTTGAGGCCGATTTCATACGCATCGGATGTTTCGGGATCGATCGTGTTCGTTCCCGTGGCTGTCAGATTGAAAAAGACGTTAAACGCCGGACCTTTATAACCACGTGCATAGGTCGCGTAGATCATCGAGTTGCGATTGAGGTCGAACTGCGCGCCCGCCTTGCCCGACCAGTTGGTGTTGGTCGCCTTGCCGATGAAGGGGGCTGCCGGTTGGCCAGTCCCCGTTCCCGTCACCGGAAAGCTGGGGTTGATGCCCGGCCCTGCCAAGGTCGTGTTACGGCTATGGAAAACATCGAGCTGGTCGGCGGTATAGCGGATGCCGCCGATGATGCGGAATGCCGGGCTGATATTGATCGTACCCTGTCCGAAGAACGCCAGGTTCTTGAAGGTCGATCCAAAATCGGCGGTTCCCGACGGCGTCGTCGAGGGCGCAGCCAGCGGACTGGTGCAGGGCGTCAGCACGGCGGGCGTCGCGCCAAGCGCCGAGCACACAATGTCGTTTCGCGTGAAAATACGCCTTGAATACGCCTGCGAATAATAAGCGCCGATGACATAGTCGAAGAACTGCTGGCCCGGCGACGTCAGTCGAAATTCCTGGCTGAACGTATCGCCCGTCTGCGGCCCCGTATCGTGCAACTGGTTGAAGCCGATGTAGGCGGCGGGCAGGAAGTCACCGTCGCGGATTTCGGTATTTTCCCAGTTACGATAGGCGGTGATCGACGTGAAGGTCTGATTACCGAGATCGGCATTCAACTGTGCCGAAAAACCATAGCCGGTTTCAAGCGTTCGAGTAACGAGGTTTTGCGCGACAGCGCGGGTCTGGTCACCGTTTGGCGTTGGCAGTGCGGCCTGTGTCGCGTTGCTGGACAGCGTGCCGATAACCTCTGCGCAGCAATTATCGTCGTTTTTGTGATAGTCGGCGTTAAGCGACAATGAGACGGTTGGCGAAACGTCGATATCGATTCCCAGGCGACCGCCATAATGTTCCCAGCCGTTGACCTTCGGATTGCCGGCGACACCGAAGTTGGTGATGTTACCATCATACTTCGAATAGAAGCCGTTCAAACGGGTGCGGATCGTGTCACCCAGCGGCAGGTTGACGGCACCGCGTAGACGATACTCGTTTTCCGTAAAGTATCCCGCCTCAACGTATCCGCCGAACTCTGCGGACGGACGCTTTGAGATGATATTGATGACGCCAGCCGACGCATTCTTGCCGAACAACGTCCCTTGCGGCCCTCGCAGCACTTCCAGCCGGTCGACATCGACGAGTTCGCTGAACGCTTCGCCCGAGCGGCTGTAGACGACGCCATCGACGACCGTCGAAACCGAAGGCTCACCCGCAATTGAGAAGGTCGCCGTGCCGACGCCACGCAGGAACAGTGACTGGTTGAGCGTCGTTCCGGATTTGAGGAAGTTGAAAGAGGGAACCAGGGTCACGGCGCCCTCGAGGCTGGCCTTGCCTTGCGCTTCGAGTGCCGAACCGCTGACAACCGACACGGCGACCGGCACGTCCTGAAGGCGTTCGGAACGCTTTTGCGCGGTCACGACGATGTCGGCAGGTGCCGAGTCATCGACGGCAGGGGCCACATCCTGCGCATAGGCAGCCGACGGTCCGAGGGTTGCGCCAAGGATCGCAAACGTTGCAACTCCCGCCAGCATCATCGATTTCTTCATGGTTGTTCCTTCCCTCTTGTCGGCGCGGCTTTTCCGACCGCGTCCGCATGCGCAGTCTTCTAAAAACCAAGTTCGCTCATTTCGACGACACGCTTTTCGCGCGCGCTGATTTCGGCTGCCGTTCCGATGGCAACTGCCATCATCCCGTCGTGTGCCGTGACTGCTACCGGCCCATTGTCCACTAAAGCACTATAGAATTTCTGGTGCTGGTAAAAGGTCGCACCATGGTGGTGCCCCGCGGCGAGTGCATGTTCCTCGACCGCGATATGTTCGCGGGTGACCTGCTTCGGATTCATGAAGCCGACACGCGGCGACAAAACCAGGTCGCCGGTCGGGATCAGGCAGTCGAGACGCGCCTTGTCGCCAACCGCAGTGATCTCTTCCTGGTTCTCGGCCCCTTCGGCAAACATCGACAGGTCCAGCATCGCGCGGACGCCGTTGGCGAAATCCACTGTCGTGTAGCTGTTGTCGATGATGTCCGGCGTACGGCCATCATATCTCTCGTCGAGATGGTTCACGTCCATCGCGCCCGAACAATACACGCGCACGGCCTCCGACCGGATGATCAGGCGCATCAGATCGAAGAAGTGGCAGCACTTTTCGACCATCGTCCCGCCTGTATTTTCGCTGAAGCGGTTCCAGTCGCCAACCTTTTGCAGGAACGGAAAACGATGCTCGCGGATGCCCAGCATCTGCAGTTTGCCGGCCTTGCCGTCGTGCACCTGCCGGATGAACTCGGCGGCGGGGGGCATGAAGCGATATTCCATCGCCGTCCAGAAAATGCCCGGTGAACTGGCGGCGCGTTCGACGATCCAGCGGGCATCCTCGACCGTCGTTGCGACCGGCTTTTCGCACAGGATATTCAGACCGGCATCGAACA
>JBDUBD010000136.1:0-5324 GCA_040004295.1 Sphingomonadales bacterium
CGAGCAGGTCGTTCGACGGCAGCCCCTCGACCGCGCGGTCGAGCCAGCCCGTCGTCTCGAATGTCTCGATGATGCGTACAAGCGATGGCACTGTGGATGCGCCGCCGCGTTCTGCGATCGACAGCGCAAGCGTCTGAAGCCGGTTGTCCTCCAGGACCAGTTCCGCGACCTGATCGGTCATCTTCACGAGCAGCGCGTTGCGCTTGGGCATCGTGAAACTGCCCTTCGCGACCTCCGAATTCAGCGCGATCTTGATGTTCACTTCGTTGTCCGAACAATCGACGCCCGCCGAATTGTCGATGAAGTCCGTGTTGATGCGCCCGCCGCGCAGCGAGAATGCGATACGCGCAGCTTGCGTGACGCCCAGATTTGCGCCCTCGCCGATTGCGGTCGCCCGCACGTCCTCCGCGTCCACGCGAAGACCGTCATTGGCGGGGTCGCCAACCTGTCCGTGGGTTTCGCCTGCGGCCTTTACATAAGTGCCGATGCCGCCGAACCAGATGAGATCGACGGGGCTCTTGAGGATCGCGGAGATGAGTGCGGTCGGCTCGATCTCGGCAACGTCGATATCGAGTGCTGCTCTTGCCTCCTTCGACAGCTTGATCGACTTGGCGCTGCGCGGAAACACGCCGCCGCCCTTTGAGATCAGCGCCATGTCGTAATCGGCCCAGGACGAACGCGGCTTTGAAAACATCAGGCAGCGTTCATGCCAGCTCGACGCCGGATCGGGATTCGGGTCGATGAAGATGTGGCGATGGTCGAACGCCGCGACGATCTTGAGCTCGGTCGAGAGCAGCATACCGTTACCAAAGACGTCGCCGGACATGTCGCCGCACCCGACGACGCGGATCGGCTGGGTCTGAATGTCCACCCCGCGTTCGGCAAAGTGCCGCTGGACCGATATCCACGCACCCTTGGCCGTGATACCCATCGCCTTGTGGTCGTACCCGACCGAACCGCCGCTCGCGAAGGCATCGCCCAGCCAGAAATTATGTTCGATAGCGATCGCATTGGCGACGTCGCTGAACGTTGCCGTGCCCTTGTCGGCGGCGACCACGAAATAGGGATCGTCGCCATCGCGGATGACGACATCTGCGGGATGCACCACCTTTCCACCGACAAGATTGTCGGTGACCGACAGCAGCGTGCGAATGAAAATACGGTAGCTTTCGGTGCCCTCGGCCAGCCATGCATCGCGGTCCACGGCAGGGCTAGGAAGCAACTTTGGAAAGAACCCGCCCTTGGCACCCGTCGGTACGATGACCGCGTTCTTGACGCGCTGCGCCTTCATCAGGCCGAGGATCTCAGTACGGAAATCGTCGCGACGGTCGGACCAGCGCAGCCCGCCTCGCGCAACCGGCCCCGCGCGCAGGTGGATGCCCTCGACACGCGGCGAATAGACCCAGATTTCGCGCCAGGGCACGGGTGCGGGCAGGCCCGGCACCTTGCTGCTGTCGAACTTGAACGCAATCGCAACCTGTCCGGCGGGCGCATAGAAATTGGTGCGGAGCGCAGCACGCACGACGGCGCGAAGCAAACGCAGGACGCGGTCCTCGTCGATGGCCGCAACCTGGGCGAGGCCACGTTCGATGGCGCGTTCGGCATCGGCTTGCGCGTCTTCGCGATTGCGTAGCTTTGGATCATGCAGCGCAGCGAACAGGTCGATGATGGCGCGCGCGATATGGGGGTGTCGGCGCAAAGCCTCGACCACAGTGTTGAGACCGTAGGACAGTCCGGTCTGTCGCAGGTAGCGGAACAGTGCCCGCAGCAGGACGACAGCATTCGGGGCGAACGACGCCGCGACGACCAATTCGTTGAACCGGTCGTTTTCGGCGCCGCCCTCCAGCACGCTCGCAATCGCATCCTCGACGATAGCCGCGCGCGAAAGCAATACAGCGGCATCGCCGCTGCCCAGATCGAGCACGAAACGGTGCATATGGCCGAGTTCATTATCGAGCTGGGTCGAAACCTCCTCGACCACGCGGAACCCGAAATTCTCGAGCGCGGGCACGACGTCCGACAGCGTCACCGCCGTCAGACTGTAGAGCTTCAAACGCAAGCGTCCGGTTGCATCGTCCGCATTGCGATAAAGGCGGACCTGGCGATCCCGTGTTTCGCCCAGGCAACAGAGACGCTGGATGTCGCGCGCGGCCTCGTCGGGGCCGGCGCCGGCACGATAGGCCGTGGGAAATGCCTCGGCGAAGCGAAGCGCCATGCGCGTCGCGCCCGTGGTTTCGCCCGCCGCGACAAGGCTTGCCTCGACTGCTTCGGCCCAGCCGCGCACCATGGCCACGAGTGCAGCGCGCAATTTGGATTCGTCGGGGTCGCGCCCCGACTGGCGGCGGTCTATCGTATAGCGGATCAGCGCGACGGCATCATCGCCCATGTCGACCGACCAGCTGAGCAGCGTGCCATCAGCGGCACTGGCGATCATATCGGAAATTGCGACACGGCGCGCCGTCGTCAGTTCGTCGCGCGGCAACCACACGAACGCAAACATGTGCCGGTCGAGCGCATCGTGCGTCAGCACCAGTTCCGCGCGTGGCCGGTCGGCGAGCGACATCGCGGTCAGGGTCAGACGTTCGAGCGTTGCCGAATCGATTGCAAGCAACAGGTCGTGCGGCAGGTCGGTCAATGCGTGAGCAAGCGCCTTTCCGGCATGGCCATCAGGGGCGAAGTCATATTTCGCCATCAATGCGCCGAGGCGGTTACGCAGGACCGGGATAGCCTCGGGCGCAGCGGCCAGCGCGGCACTCGTCCAAAGGCCGGCATGGATCATCACGCCATCCGCAACCGGCGCCACGATCAGGTCGAGCGGCGCATGGCGGTGCACGGTCGAGATCGCGTTCGACTTGACCAGCATCGGCGCCTGATGCGCGGTCAACCACTCGCGGGCCTTGATACGCTGTTCCGGTGCCAGCACGGCATCGCCGATGGCTGAGGTAATACCGAGCGCGGCCTTCATGCCGCCCTTCGCCGGATAGTGCGCAGACCCGAGCAGCGTGAAATTCCCGTCGAGGAACCAGTGCAGGAGCGCGGCCCCCTCGCAATCGCCAAGGCGCACGGCCTCGTCGGCCATCGCCGCCTTCATCTTGACCCAGTCGGTCACCGCCGCCCGAACATGGCGCAGTGCGGTTCCGATCGCGGCTTCCAGATCCTTGCGGACGAGCGCGTCGCCACGTTCGGTTTCCATGTAGATCAGCGACGTCCGGATACCATCGGCGTCGAACCCGGAAAACTTCTCGCTGGTATCGCGCGCCACGCCGACGATCGGGTGGAGGATGCGATCGATGGGCAATCCGTGTGCGGTGATCGCGTTCGCAATCGAATCGACCAGGAACGGCATGTCGTCGTTCACCACCGCCACGCGCATCAGGCGACGGCCATCGGACCCGATGCCGCTTTCGATGCGAATCGCCGGATCGCGTCCGCGGCGCGCCGACAGCGCTTCGAGCACCAATACCGCGGCCGCCTTGCGGTCGGCGGCATCGAAATTGGCGACCTCGCCCGGAAGAGCGCCGGCCGTCAGTGCTTTCGCCAGGGCCTTAAGATGCGGGGAATCAGAAATATCTGCAGCAGAAATTGCGCGGTCGGCAGCCATGAGGGTGGGCATCCGTATCGTTATCGTAGCGTGGCGCCGTTATGCGCCGCCTTTGTGATGACCTCAAGGCGTTGAAACTTAATTACGTCGCAAACGGAGAATCCCAGCCGGTCGCAAAGAACCCGATGGGGCTGAGCTGTCTGACAGAGTTTTAGGTCGATTTGCGAAGATCAGCCCGTGATGTGCTTCAGCGCGCGGTCGAGCAGCGCCTTGTCGTCGGGTGTTACGCCGATGATCGCCACGCGATCGGAATCGACACGCCGCGCGACGAGCACGACGAATTCGTCGTTTCCGGGGAGCGTCAGATAGGCCTGCACCGGTAATTCGCGCGCGGCTTCACGCGTCATATCGAGGGGTGCCGGCTTGTCCGCCGGGCGCCGCTCGCGACGTTCCGCAGCAACGATTGCCTTCAGCCCACCGGGAAAATTCTCGAGGAACAGGCGCATTCCGCCGGTCGGCAGTTCGCGGCGGCGCGCAAAGCTGAGCGCTGCTGCAAATTCGGTGATGCGGGTCTTGTCGTAAGTGCGGCCGAAGATCAGCTTGATCACCGGCGTCATCGGCGCGCGATCCTGCTTGCGGATTTTCGCGTCGGCCAGCAGCTCGGCATATTCGTCCGCGCGACCCTCGGCGGCCATCGCGAAGTCATAGGCACCGCCCAGCGCGCGATAGAGGGCCGCCCGCCCCCGCGTGTCCGCAGTCATGGCCATGTCGGCCGAATCACGCGCGGCGGCCAGCCAATCGGCCAGCGCATCGCGCTCGTCGAGCACGACCGGGGCATCGTCCATGTCGTCATCGGCTTCGGCAGCGATCGCGGCATGGATCACTGCATTCGGACCATCTGCCCAAGTCGGGACCATAGGTCGATGCGGCGACTGCGGGGCGGCCTGCGGTTCGACAGCCTGCGCCAGTTCGGCAACCACAGAGTCGGTCACGATTTCGCTCGCGACTTCTTTCCAGTTGATCACGCCGTAAATGAAATCGATCGTCTCGTTGTCGGACGAAAACGGCAACAGGATGCCACGATACATCGCATAATTGCCGCGCGCGTTGACGAATTCCGCCTCAAAGCCGATCGGCGCGCGGTTGGCGATGATCTGAAGATGATGGTCGGTCAGGCGCGACAGCAATGACCGCTGCGGCACCTGCGCAACGCTGTCGATCGTCACCGGAAGGCCGCATTCCTCGCGCAGCCGCTCGCCGAGCCAGGCAATCGCAGGCTCCTCACCCGAACGCGTGAAGTCGAGCAGGACGCTGCTCGTGCTGAAATCGTTGACGGGGCCGAGTTCGAGGTCGTCGACCGACGGATAGGATCGACCATCCAGCAGCGAGACCCAATAGTTGTACGCGCGCACATGCATGCGGCGTTCGTCAGTGCCGATAACGACGGGCGTTTCGACGACGGCATCCTGCGCTCCCGCGTCCATGCCCGAATCTGCGACATCGCGGCTGGTCTCGCCCGCGAAATCCTGCAGCCTGTCCATCGACGCCAAATCCCCAATGCCCGAGCGAAACGAAAACGTGTGGAACACGATGCCCCGTCCCGAGGATGCACCGGACGTGGTTACCAACTGGTTAAGCGCTGGCGGGCACTGGTACCCTAACGGGGTTGCCCGTTTGCAACGACGCTGTTAAGCGCGCGCCCCACTGGTCGGCCGCTTTAGCTCAGCCGGTAGAGCATCGCATTCGTAATGCGGGGGTCAGGTGTTCGAGTCACCTAAGCGGC
>JBDUBD010000007.1:0-50213 GCA_040004295.1 Sphingomonadales bacterium
CGCACTGAAATCGGCGGCAACCGACGCCGAGGTGCGTCGCTTTTACAAGGTCAATGGGTGGCATGCCGTCTGGTCCGAGCAGGCGGGCAGGGCGCTCGAAGAGGCCCTTGCCCAGCGATCGGCTCATGGGCTCGATCGCATCGCCTTCCTCGACAAACCCTTAGATTTGCAGCGCCCGGTTGATCGGGAGATCATGCTGACGCGTGCCGCGCTTCATTACGCTATGGCCCTAGCTAGCGGATGGACCGATCCCGCTGAGTTGCATCAGATCTATACGCTTGCGCGCCCCAAGCTGGATTTGCGCACCTCCCTGTCGCGGGCACTCGATCGAGGGGCTCTTGCGCAATGGTTCGCCGGACTTGCCCCGCAGGACAAGGACTATGCAATTTTGTCGAAGGCTTATCTCGCGTTTCGCAAAGAGGCGCTTTTGCCCAGTCGGCCGGCACTGGGATCGAGCGCCATCATCCAACCAGGCGATGACGACATCCGCATTCCGGCGATCAGGCAGCAGCTAGCCGAAGGCGACTATCTTCCTCCGCAGGAAGGTCCGACGGCGACAGCAAACCCCGCTGCCGACAGGGATCCCGTATCCGTCACTTATGAGCCCGATCTCGTAGCGGCAGTCAAAATTCTGCAGCGTGATTTCGGCATCGCGGCCGATGGCGTCATCGGGCCCGACACGCTCGCGCTGCTGAACCTTCGACCAGGGGACCGGGCACAGGCACTGGCCGTCGCGCTCGAACGACGACGCTGGCTGGCCCGAAAGCCTCCCGCAACGCGGATCGACGTCAATATCGCGGCTGCAAGGCTGACATATTACCGCGACGGCATCGTTGTAGATCACCGCAAGGTCATCGTTGGACGGCCAGGCAACGAGACCCCGCAACTGCTGGCGCCGATTTATCGGCTCGTCGCCAATCCTACCTGGACCATACCGCGATCGATCCAGCGTGGCGAAATGGCCGGCGTCAGCCGCGCCTATTTGCGCAGTCATAACATGGTACGGCGAGGGGGCTGGATCGTTCAGAAATCCGGACCGGGCAACGCGCTCGGACAGGTCAAGTTCGACATGCATGACGATCAGGCGATTTACCTGCATGATACGTCGGCTCCGTCGCTATTCGCACGAAGCGAGCGACATCTGAGCCATGGGTGCGTCCGGGTGGACGATGCCCTTGGCTTCGCCAGCCTGATTGCCGAGGACCAAGGTGTTACCGAAAAGTGGACAAGAGCGCAGAATTCGGGACGGCAGACGTTCGTCGCCTTGCCGCACAGCATTCCGGTGCGCCTGATTTACCAGAATGTGTTCGTCGACGATGCCAGCAAAGTGAGCTTTCGTACCGACCCATATGCCTGGAACGGCCCGGTTGCCGCGGCGCTCGGCTTCGACAATCGTTCGAACGCGAAAGCCCGGCCTGAAGCAATCGAAGTTGGACCATGAAGAATGCGGCCGGCGATGGCACGCAATAGGGACGGTCCCCGAACGCTCAAGCATGGATAGGAAACCTCGACGTGCGGCCGAGGCGAACGCGGAGCGCTGCGCAACCACTGAAGGAAAGTACATGAAGCCGATCCTCCTACTCGCCCTTGCTGCCGCCACCGTATCGATCGGCGCGTGCAGCAAAAGTCCTTCGGACAAGCTTGCCGACCGCGTCGAGAATGCGGCGGATGCGCGTGCCGACGCCATGGAAAATGAGGCGACGTCGCTCAATCAACGCGCAGCAGAGATTCGCAAGACCGGCGAGCAGCGCTCGGACGCTATTGACGCAGCAAACCGAAATGTTTCGGCGATGACGCCCGAGCAGCGCAATGCCATCGTTGCCAACGAAGCAGCAGCGGTTCGATGAATTAAAGGTTCTTCGGCCCCCCTCGAAAGTCCACCCAAATGTCAACTAATGGACACAGCGTCCAAATTGGGGTCTCGCGATTAAAATCTTGGGGGTGAAATCCTTCCCGCCCAAGCAACTTTGCTGACAGCGGTGCCTCACTCGGCATTGCCGAGGGGATGGGAATGAGCGGATCGAAGGGCCGAATTCACATCGAACTCGGGGTGTGCCGTTGTCGAGGGCGAGCATAGCGTCCACGCAATTCTGCGCTAAAAAAACCACTCAAAAATTGCGAACTTTGGCGGTTTTCTGCGGGGTGACGGTGGATTTGCAGTCCTCTACGTAACCACTCCGCCATCGGGCCTCGAAAGCGTGGAAGCGGCGCATTTCCGGTGCTTTGCCAGTGTCGTCAACCCGAAACTTTCCGAATGTCATTAGGGGCTTGTTCAGCAAAGGCGAGCAAAGGGCGTGTAGCAAGTTGAAACAGCGTGAAGAATTGCGCCGGAACGTCCAGGTCTCTATTGGCGTATCCGGAGAGCGAAGGATTGGCATAATTGGCGACGTTGCATTCGGGACAAGTGCCATCCGGGCCTAATCCGGGTATCCTTCCCCCCATTCACGATCTGCTCACCGCGGCGCGCAAGTTGACGCTGCCGACGTGGGCATTGATCATCGGCATTCTCGCGATTGCCGTCCCGACCATGGTGTCGGTCGCTCGGGAGACCTGGTCGACCGAGCAGGGAGGGCACGGACCAATCGTGTTCGCGACGGGATTGTGGCTTCTCGCACGGCAATGGCCCAGCATCGAAAGCGTTCGCAAGCCGGGATCGACCTGGGTCGTCGCATTGGCGCTTGGCATTCTGGTGCCGCTTTACGTGCTCTGCCGCATCACTGCGATCGTCGAGATCGAAGGCTATGTGATGTACGCGGCAGTGCTGACAGTGCTTTATGGTTGGATTGGCGGTGCCGCCATGCGCCTGCTATGGTTCCCGTTGTTCTATCTGGCATTCATGCTGCCGCCCCCCGAAACCGTGGTTGCGCTCGTAACCCAACCGCTAAAGATCGCGATCTCGCAATGGGCGATCGCGTTGCTGTATTGGGTAGGGTATCCGATCGGCGGCGCCGGTGTGACGATCCAGATCGGCCAGTACCAGCTGCTTGTAGCAGCGGCGTGTTCGGGACTTAATTCACTGATTTCGCTGTTCGCGCTGTCCTTGTTTTACGTCTACATGCGGCACCGGTTGCACTGGCAATATGCGATGATGCTGGTCCTGGTAATCATACCAATCGCAATCTTTGCCAATTTCGTGCGTGTGATCATCCTGATCCTGCTAACCCATTACCAGGGAGAAGCCGTCGCGCAGGGCTTCATGCATAACTTTGCCGGCCTCGTGATGTTCATGATCGCGATGCTGACGATATTCCTGGTCGATGTCGTGGCATATCCGATCTGGACCCGTTTCCATCCCGAAGAGAACCATGATGACCGACCCTGACGTCTCGTCGATCAACCGTCGCAACATCATCATTGGTGGCGCGCTGGTTGCTGCATCCGGCCTTGCCTATGCGCGCAAGCCCAGCATCGCGGTGAAGCCGATCAAGAAGGGGCAACTGGACACTATGTTGCCAAGCAACGTTGGGCCATGGTCGTTCCAGTCGTCCAGCGGTCTTGTTCTGCCACCGCCGGATGCCTTGTCCGATCGCCTTTACGATGAAGTCAGCACACGCGTTTACACCGCGCAGGGCCGTCCGCCTGTCATGCTGCTTATCGCCTACAGCAACTTGCAGGATGGCATGTTGCAGATTCACCGCCCCGAGGTGTGCTATCCTGTCGGCGGGTTCAAGCTGTCGGATTCGCAGATTATCGACGTGCCGCTGGCGGCGAATAAATTAGTTACATGCCGGTTCTTCACGGCCGAAAGTGCCGCGCGGACCGAGCAGGTGCTTTATTGGACGCGTATCGGCCGCATGATGCCGGGCGAATGGATCGAACAGCGCTGGGCCGTCGTAGACGCCAATCTGCGCGGCGAGATTCCCGATGGGTTGCTCGTACGCATGTCGATGGTGGTGCCCGACCCCAAAATGGCGTTCGACCAGCTTACGACGTTTGCGCGGGAATTGACCGGTGAGGTGTCGCCCCCGATGCGCACACTGCTGATTGGCGCGTAAGCGACTTAGGGTTTGGGGCTCTCGAACGGGCGCAGGACATAATAAACAAATGCCAGAACGCCGACAAGAACGAGGACCGCGCCAACATGAAAGATCATGTTGCCTGTTTCGTGGCCCTGATTGCCCAAATAATTGCAGACGGCGCAGCCCACGGCTGCGACAAGATACTGCCAAAGGCTGTCGCGTTGTACCGCTTCGCTCGACCGTTGCAGAAACAACACGATCAAGCCGGCAAACACCGCCATCGTTACCCAGTCGTATATCGTTTCCATTGATCGCCACGATTGCAAAGTATCGCGCTTATCGCCTAACGGAGCGCAGGACAAGATGACCCGTGCGATTGCCGCACGCTGTATCAATGTGAGGGGGAACCCATGAACACGTCACGCCTAATTTGGTTAACAATTCCATTATCTTTGACGATTGCCTTGGCAGCTTGTGACAAGAAGCCGACGGGGCAGGTCGTCGCCGTCGTCAACGGCGAAGAGATTTCGCAATCCGAGCTCAACCAAGAGCTACAGGGCGCCAATATTCCGGCGAACGCCGACAAGAAGCAGGTCATGCGCGACGTGCTCCAGCGCGTCATCGACCGTCGCTTGCTCGCGCAGACTGCAAAGGAGCAGGGGATCGATCGCGATCCGGCTTATGTATCGATGCAGCGCCGCATGAGCGAAGACCTGCTGGTTCAGATGTCGGCGAAAAAAGCGTCCGATAGCATCAAGGTTCCCGACGCAGCCGCAATCGACAAGTTCGTCGCGGAAAATCCCGCCATGTTCGGCCAGAGGATGAAGCTGAAACTCGACCAGATCGCATTCGAAATGCCGCGCAATCCCGATGTGCTCAAGCAATTCGCGGACAATCACTCGCTTGACGCTGTTGCTGCCACACTGACCCGCCTGAACCTCAAGTTTCAGCGCGGCGCCGGAGCCGTGGATACTGGCACGATCGCGCCGGCCATGTTGAAGCAGATCGAGGCGCTCCCGCCGGGTGAGCCGTTCATCGTCCCGGTACAGGGCAAGGTTGTTGCCAGTGTCATAACCGGCCGCGAGCCAATCGCGCTCACACCGGAGCAGATCCGTCCGCTCGCTGTCGAAGCCATCCGCAATAAGGAACTGTCGGGGATCGGCACCTCGCGCGTGAAGGAAGCGCGTACGAAAGCAAAGATCGAATACGCGCCCGATTTCACCCCGAAAGCTGCCCCGGCGGCTCCAGCCAAGTGACGAAAAAACGACATGACAGCGCAGGTCAACGCTGCGCTGCAACATGTCGTCGTTGCTTCAGCCGCCGTTAATCAAATAGTCATGCCGCGGGCTTAGCGCCCGCGGCATGCACAACGAACTAAACCGCCGCAGGTTCCTCGCACGCTCAACTCTTCTAGGAACGAGCGTTTCTCTTTTTCCGATGATGCTGTCCGGATGCGGCGGTGCAGATGCGTCGACCCAAGGTTCAACAAGCGTCGGTGCGGCCCCCGCTGCGCCTGCAGCACCCCCTGCTGCACCGGCTGCGACACGGACCGAATGGCGGCCATTGCGCATTGGCGCAGGCGGCTTCGTGACCGGCATCGATATCGCCCCGGACGGAACCAAGGTGTGTCGTTGCGACACGTTCAACGGTTATCTCTGGGACAACGCATCCTCCGAATGGAAATTGTTGCTCACCACCACCTCCATGCCTGCAGGCGAATGGGGGCATGAAACGCTTTACGAGCAAGGCGTATACGAGATCGCGATTGCCCCTTCGGATTCGAACCGCATCTACGTTGTCTTTAACGGCTTCGTATACAAGAGTACGAACAAGGGCGTCAGCTTTACCAAAACCGCCTTCCCGCAATCGAATGTGTCCCCGAACGACGATCATCGTACTCTGGGGCGCAAGATGGCGATCGATCCGGCAAATCCTGACGTCGTTTACGTCGGAACCCCGGATAAGGGACTATTGGCAACGACGAACGGCGGTTCCACTTGGGCAGCACCTTCAGGCGTTCCCACCTCGCGTACCGCCGCTGGCTTTGCAATTGCCTTCGACCCGAGTTCGGGAACCAATGGCAACAAGACACGTAGGATTTATGTTTCAAGCCACGGCAACGGCGTTTATCAGTCTAACGACGCAGGCGGGAATTTCGCCCTGACCGCAGGCAGCCCGACGACGCATCGCCGCATGCGATGCGATCAGAACGGCGTCCTTTGGCTGACGGACGGTGGTAACGGCCGTAACCTTTGGCGTCTTACTTCGGGGATATGGATACCATTGCCCCTGGCAGGCGAAGACATGCACACGATTGCTGTCAATCCCGCGGACGCCCGGCACATTGTTGTGGGGTCGTCGGGGGGCGGCATAAGCCAGACGTTCGACGGCGGCGCCGTCTGGACGGGTATCTATTATCAGACCTATCCTGCGAACTCGGGACGCCGTGTTGCTGACGATATCCCGTGGCTGGGATGGACCAACGAGAATTACATGTCGAACGCCGAAATGCAGTTCGACCCGTCGGCAAATAACAAGCTATACTTTGCCGAGGGCGTGGGTGTTTGGTACACCAATCCGCCGCTGCCGCCTCAATGGTTCACAGGATTTGACTGGATTTCGCAGTCCAAGGGGATCGAACAGCTTGTTTCAAACCGGCTGGTCGCACCTGCTGCCGGGGGTACGCCGCTCTATTTTGCGTGGGACCGGCCCGTATTCCAGATCCAGAATCCCGAGGTTTTTCCCTCGACACACGGCCCAAATCGCGAAAAGAGTATCCTGATGGGGTGGAGCGGCGATTATGCGCTGGATGACCCTCGCTTCGTCGTTGGTCTGATGAATTGGTGGGGCGCGGAACAGTCGGGCTACTCCACTGACGGCGGCACCACCTGGACGAAGTTTGCCACGGCTCCGACCGAAATCGTTGCGGGTAAGATTGGTGGCAGCATGGCCGTCAGTACCAAGGACAATATCGTCTGGGTGCCAAGCAACAACGGAAACCCATATTACACGAAGGATCGTGGAACGACATGGACGCAGATCAGCGTTCCTGGCGTAGCCACGACAGGCGATACTGGCTGGGGATGGGCATATTATCTAAACCGCCAAGCTGTAGCAGCCGATAAGGTAACCGCTGGAACCTTCTACCTGTATAATTATCTCGCCGGCGTCGCAGGTCTTTATCGTTCGACGGATGGTGGCGCGAATTGGGTACGTGTGTACAATCGCGAAATTGCCCCCTCGTCGAGCTACAATGCGACACTGGCGGCGGTACCGGGTAAGGCAGGGCACTTGTTTTTCACATCAGGTTTTGAATCTGGCGCGAATCCTGGAAAAAGTCCTCTGATGCGTTCCAGCGATGGAGGAGCTTCATGGGCCTCCGTTGGGAATCTGACTGAAGTTTACTCGATCGGCTTTGGAAAGGCGGCGGCTGGCAGTGACTATCCCGCGATCTTCATTGCCGGTTACTCGGGCAACACCTGGGGCATCTGGAGATCGGATGACAATGCCGCAAACTGGGTCAAAATCGGCGACTATCCTTTAGGAAATTTCGATCAGCCCAAAGCGATTGCCGGAGACATGAGCATCTATGGACGCGTCTACCTTGGCTTTGGCGGATCTGGCTGTGCTTACGGAGATCTCAAATCGGCCTGATTGAGATTTGTAACGTGCGGCTATTCCGGACGTTAGTTGGGGATAAGCCAGAAATTATGATCATCGGAAGGGCCGAGGTCGGATAGACTTTCGGCTCCTCCGATATCCACAGGGATAAGTTCTCCCAAATTCTGTCGATGAACTGTATAGCCCGTATTGGCTGCAAATTCTGCCCAATCTGCAATCGTTGTTCCGAACCGACCGAACAAATGATTCAGCTCGATAACGATGACCGGCTTCGATTTTTCGATTGTGGTCTTGAGACCATTGAGAGCGTCAAGCTCCATGCCTTCAATATCGATCTTGATCCAGTTTGGATTTGGAATTTTGTCTTTTTGTACTAGGTCGTCCAAAATCACTATAGGGACAGTTATATCTCCGCTGTCAGTGACATAGTTACTCGACCTGTTGCCGCTCGTCATTGTTACGCTGCCATCTTTTGAACCCACTGCGACAGCGAAAGTTTTTCCCGTCGGTAATCGGTTCAGCAAAAGGTTATCGATAAGCTCTGAGGGCTGAGGTTCGAAAGAGTAAACGTCCAAGCCGTAAACACGAACCTGAGATGTTACCGTAAATAGACCGCCATGCGCACCGATGTCGTAAAACACATCGCCAGGTTTCATTCGCGAGAACAATGCGTTTCTTGTGGAATTCTCGGCTTCGGGTTCGAAATCCATATTGCCCGTCGCACCACGATTTTTGAAATTGTAGCGAAATTTGGCACCTTCAAACACGACCGAAGCGCCCGTCTCATCTATTTGATAAACAGTATCGACACGATATTTCTTACATAGCGTATGCAATGCCCAAAGAATTGAACTGCTTAGTACACGAAAAGAAATCTCTCTGGCGCGAGTCATGTCAATTCCCCGATACTGGTTTTAGGATAATCGCTCAGCTGAAAATATCAGAGGCGCACGCGAACCGCCGCGTTCACCAGATGCTTCCTGACCCTTTGCGCCTTAGCGTAACATTCGCGGAGAGTGCGGGAACTATATTAAGCAGCGTTGCAGCGACCGAAAACGGGACGCGGCGAAAGAACGAAGTCCAATTCGAGTTGCGCAGGTTATCGAGACGCCAGGTCAGTAATTTAGGCGGTAAGGTCCACAATTTTCCTGCCGTCCGTGTGGTTACCACTTGCTGAACCCATCCGTGGTCGCTCTCGTTCAGGGAGCGAATTTTGGAGCCTACCGGCTCGGTGCGTTCGAGGGCCATGAAATGCTCGAACATCCACGTATTGATCGCTGTCCCCACAATCATCCGGCGCTCGTGCTTAAAGTATTCAGCGATGGAGATTGCTTCGAAAAAATGAGTGACGCGTGGTGCCCGCCGTACACGCACCGGAATTGCAGGCTCACTAAAACCGTTGGTTTGAACCATCGCATTCAGAAAGCCGTCTTCGCCCGGTGTTGGAACGGGCAACCAGATCGTCCTCAGCGCGTCTCCGCGGGCGACATATAGTTGTCCGCAAATCGCATGTTCATATCCACCCTGCTCGGACACCGTCAGTGAAAAGCGATCTATCCACGTCTTTTTGGTCTTTTTCGACACATCTTTTCGTGGCCAGCCCGCACAAACCCGCGTCTCGGGATGTGCATCCAGGACGCTGAACATATCGATGATCGCGTCGTCGTAAGCGAAGGCTATGTCGGCATCCACGAAGACGAAGAAATCGGTATCGGGTGGTGCAATATCGTGAACCAACTGATTCCACGCGCGGCTCTTCCCCGGGTTGGGCGTTTCGACGACTTGAAAAATCGCGTCGGAATTCCCGAAATGGCGATCAAACGCATCTTGGGCAACCTTCGCGGTATTGTCGGTGCAAGCATTGGGTACGACGATGATGCTGACCGAATGCCCGGCAGAAAAAATGCTCTGGGAACTCAGCGACGCGATGGTTGCACCAATTCGCTTTTCCTCGTTCTTTGCGAGTAGGCCAATCGTGATTTTCACGCGTTTTGAGTCCGCTGAGAGGTTGCCGGTATCTTTTTGCGCGCTTTGGTCGCCTGTGACATCTGTACTGCCACCCCGGCAATCAGTCCCATGTTAATCGCGAGCAGCCACTGGATGGTATAGGTGACCACAACCCATTCGAAGAACGAATGCATGGCCACGACAGCGATTGCCACGCTTAGGCCGATCATGAGATCGCCACGCGGATCATTCTTGTAACGCCACGCCATTCTGAGCGCGAGGATCAGCGGGAATAACAAGGTCGCGAAAAACGCGATCAAGCCCCCAAAGCCCATTTCTGCGCTGATTAGCAAGTAAGCATTATGAACGTGCGCAGACCGGCTTCCCGCCACTCCCGCAACCCCGGCGTTCGTCCAATAGCCGCCAACATTCGCGATGTTGACGAACTGGTTTGCTCCGACGCCCATGGGATGATCATGCCACATCGCCCAAGCGGCTTTCTCGAATGCAGCGCGTTCGTCGTAATCGCTTTGCAATGCCTTGGTCGCTTCGAACCGGCGATCAAGAGAGCCAATCGCGAGCGGGGAAACAGCCAACAGGCCGACTATGCCTAACGCAAGAATCATGGTTTTGCGGCCTGTTGGTTTGCGTAAGAGCGAAAGGCCTAACACAATCGCATAGCCGAACGCCGCCAGACCGATAGTGCCACGCGAAGCTCCCGCGATGGCCACCACTGCTGCTGCTGCGACCGCCAGAAGGCCCATTCGATATTTCTTGTCGGCCAGCAACATTGCCAGGGCCGGGAACGCCACGAAATGCGACGCCATCCCCGCGATGTTCTGGTGACTGAAGAGGCCGGGGGCTTGTAGAGTTCCCCCCAGACGTTGCTGGATTGCATAGCCCGCGTTGATCGCGAGCGCGATCGCCATGCCGGAAATGATTGCCTTGGGCCCACGATCGTCGGTGGCGATCGATGCAACCGCTGCGAACACCAGCAGCATCCGCAAGGCTTGCCATGCCGCGAACAGCGCGGCCATCGGTACGGGTGCGAACAAGGTGGAGAGCAGGACCGCGAAGATATAGGCGATCCACAGCCATTTCATCGGCAGGCCGCCCGGCACTTTCCGGCGGCTCAGCAGCACTGCACATGCGATGGATTCCACCGCCGATATCTCGAACCCCTTCACGTATCCCGGCCAATAGGCCCAGGACACCGGCGCGATGACGATGTGCAGCCCTTCCGACAGAATGGGCAGGAAGCCCAGAAGCGCCCACACATAGGGGGCGTTGCGGTTGTTCGTCGTCAACCACGACTGGAGGACGGGGATTAGTGCCAGGAACAGCGTCAGGGCAATCCACTTCACGGACGGACGCCTTCGATGACCGATGATGGCTGTTTACTGGTGCCGACGCGCCTTGCCAGGATTTTGCCCAATGCGATCATCCGCGCCTCGAAGCGGAACGTCGACAGATGTGCAAGTGCGAATGTCAGGACGATAAGGAAGGGCCGTTTCGAATATTTGATCAGGGTATCGCCGCTGCCCAGCCAGGTGACCGATAACATGCCGTGGAAAACATAGAGCGCGTACGACGTTGCTGCGACGTAAACCGCAGGACGGGAAACGAATATGGTCCGCATGAATGCGGGTGCGGAAAAGATCGAAATTCCGACGGCAGCAGCGGCAACATACGGCCGTGCGTACATAAATGCCCCGCTCGCCGGATGGGCGGAGAAAATGACGACGGGTAACAACGCCAGTACCGTCATGCTCGGCAATTTATCGGACAGTCGCTGCAGCCAGCCGTAATGATAGAGCAGCGCGAGCGTGGCCCCGGCCAGGATTTCGTCAACACGCTGCCACGTAATGATGCTGATCTCGGCCCCTTGCGCGATGCGCAGACTCGTGACCGCAACCATCATCACGGGCAGGATGAAAAGCGCGCGACGCCCGGCGACCAGCACGATGATTGCGGCGAACATGTAAAACTGGACCTCGACGCACAGGCTCCACAAATGCTCGCCACCATGCATCAACTGCGCAGGGGGCAGGTTCGCATAGAAGGCCAGATTGGCCAACAGCGTTGCCGCATCTGCCTGCGTTGCGATCGCCAGAACGATCATGGCGACCCATGCCAGCGGGACGATACGGAACAGTCGCCGGATCAGGAATTGCGGCACACGGGGATCGGCCAGCAGAAGTCGCGTGATCAAAAATCCTGACAGCGTAAAGAATATTGCCATGCCCGATGCGGCGACCGCACCGTTGAGTTCCCAGGACTTCGGTCCAAGCGGCAAGAGGTGCCCAGCCAGCACGGCGAGAATACTCAGTGCCCGCCATCCATCGAGGATGGCGATCCGGTCATCGCTCGTCTTTGCTCCACTCGGGCTGCTTACGGTCTGGGGCTGGTCGACGGGATGCGTCACGCGTGTACCTCCGCTCGGCTGCCGAAGCGTGCGATCAGCGGTGCAATTGCCATGTCGATGTCGAATTCGCGTGCGACCTTGGCCCGCGCCGCCACCGCCATGCCCGACGTGTCCTCCGGATGGGCGAAGGCGGTCAGCAAAGCATTTGCGAGGTCGTCCCAATTGGCAGGCGTAAACAGCCGTCCCTCGACGCCGTCGGTGATGAGTTCGGGAACGCCTGCGACACGGCTGCTGATCACCGGCGTGCCAAGTGCCATCGCCTCCATCAAGACAACCGGAAGACCCTCCATGAAACTGGGGAGGACGAGCAGATCGGCATCCCCAATTGCAGAAAGTGTAGCCATTTCGTCGAGGCGTCCGGCGAAGGTAACGGTTTTCGGAGGCAGCAATTCGGCGGCCAGGGCCTCAAGCCCGGCTCGCTCCGGCCCGTCGCCGACGAAGGTCAGCCGCACGTCAAGGCCGCTTGAGCGCGCCGTGACAAGCGCGGACAACAGGCCGGCATGGCCTTTCTCGCTCGACAGGCGACCGACGCAAACGATGTGCGGCAGATCATGGCGTTCCGAACGCTCGATATGGGGGAGGACTTTCAGGTCGAGCGCGCAGCGGACGATCATGAATTTGTTCCATTGGTCCGGGGCGACAAGCCGCATCGCCTGCGCGCGCCCGAACCACGATACGCATGCCACGAATTGTGCCGCACGTACTTTGTCGGCAAGCATGAGTCCCGCCGGATAGTCGGTTTCCGAAATGCCATGCAGCGTCAGGCTCCAGGGCAATCCAAGATAGCGCGCGGCAAGGTGTCCGACCGTCGCTCCTGCATTGGCAAAGTGATTGTGCAGGTGCGTGATGTTGCGGCGTCGCAAGGCGCTGGCCAGGACGATGGCCTCGGCAAAATGGAAAAGGCTCCACAAAAATTCGCGGGCACCGGGCGGCCTGTGTCTTGTCGCGGCAAGGAGGGTCGAAAGATATGCACCGGGCCGTGAGAATAGCGCGGTTATGTGAGCGCCGATCAGGTCCAGCGGAGAGGCAGGGAGAATGTAGAAAGTTGTATCGTGAGCCGCGACGTCGGATGCGGCGACACGTTCGCTCGGCGCCGGATGACGAACGCTGAATGTCTCGATCGTGATGCCCTGTCGCCGAAGTGCCTCGACTTCGCGCCGGATGAAGGTGTGCGACGTTGCGGGATATTGGCTGACCAGATAGGCGATGCGACCGCTCATTTGTAAACGATCGCTTCCTTGGTGCCGCCCCGCCGCACGTTCAGGTCAAAGCGGACCCGGCCCTGGAATTCGGAGAACATGGCAAGCACCATCAGGGCGCCATAGGACCATCGATCCCGACCGCCGGTGCGAAGTGCGATGCGCACGGCCTGGGCGGGGTAGGCTGCGAACAAACCGAGTGCGAAGGGGGTGATCGTGATCGCCGCGGCAACAATACCCAGGGGAATGACGCAGGCTCCCAGCAATGCCCGGCGTAACTGCTGTCCATACATCTGTTCGGCACGACCGGCAGTCGCCGCACGGCCCTGCGCATAGCCGAACCCTGCGCGCACACCGCGTAACCACCACTGGCGAAAGCGCGTCATTGCTGCGTCGTGCAGCGTCATTTCAGCCGCGATCCGCCATATCTTCCAGCTTGCCGCGCGCAGGCGGTTGCATAATTCGGGTTCTTCCCCCGCGATAAGCGCGTCGGTGAATCCGCCGACCTGTGTAAAGGCCGTAACACGCACGAGCGTATCCCCGCCGCACTGGTCGGCCTCCCCGATTGGCTGGTCCCACTCACGGTCGCAAATCCGGTTATAGACCGAGCGTTCCGGAAACCGTTCGCGCCGACGTCCGCAGACAATCGCGACGTCGGGATGTCCGGCAAGAAATGCCGACGCCTTTTCGATCCAGCCCGCATCGAGCTCACAATCGCCATCGACGAACTGCACGAATGCCAAGTCGGGCATGGCCGCGTGCAGGGCTGCGAAACCCTCGTTGCGCGCACGACCGGCGGTGAACGGTCGCGTTGTGTCGAGCCGGACCACGTGGACGCCGCGCGCTTCGGCCATGGCGATGCTGCCGTCGGTCGATCCTGAATCGACATAGACGACCCGGTCGGCAGGCTGGGGGAGCGAGTCCAGGCACCGGACAAGGCGCTCGCCCTCGTTGCGACCGATAATGACGAAGCCGATGTTCGTATCGCTCATGCCATTGAACTCCGGGCCATGGCCCACCAGCCCGACCATCCGCTTGTCAGTCCAACCAGCCCGAATACTTCGCGCCACAATCCGATCATGGCGAACATGAGCAATGTCACTCCCAGATCCTGGCGCGCAAAAGACAGGTGACACCGCTTTTGTGCCCACCATATCGGGAGATAGCGGATGCCATCGGCCAAGGCGATGACCAACACACCACCGATGACGCCATGTGTTGTCACTGCGATGGGAAGGGCAATGACGAGCCATATGAGCTTCGCGACATTTCCCGCGGCACTGTACACAGGCCGTCCGATGCCGAGCATGACAGATTCGCCCATGGTTGCCAGAACAGTGAACCAGACGCCGGTCGCCAGGATGGGCAGCATGTAACCAGCGTCCCGATAGCGTTGGTCATAAAGAATATGGATAATCTCGTCTGATAGCGCGACAAACACCGACAGGCCCGTGGCAGCCAGCAAGATAAGCGGCAACCGACTATGCGCCAGCTTCGCGCGCAATTCGGCCCTGTGGCTTCCGGCGGTCGCGACGGCCGGGAATATTATGGAGTTGCCGATCCGCGTGACAAAAGTCGCAACCACTTCAGCAAGTGACCGCGCAACACCAAACACACCGAGCAGCGCCAGGGGAATTGCCGCGCCAAGATAAAGCCGGTCGAAGTTGGTCGAGATGAAATATACTACGGAAGAAAGGAATATCCATTTCCCGAAATGGAGGATTTCCTTCGCATGGGCGCGGTCGAGGCGCAGCTTGGGAGTCCAGCCGGGAAAGAAAAAGAAGCTGCACAAGACGATCAGGACAGCACCTGCCAAGTTCGCGTAGATCAGACCCCAGACATTGGGAAACGCCCATGCGAAGCCGACTTGGATGAATCCGCCGCCGATCGCCATGGAGATTTCGAAAGTGGTGAACTGGGCAAGATTCTGGCGCCGTTGCGCAATGAACCGATTGATCGATTCGGCACCAAGAATAAAAACCAATGCCCCCGCGAGCGGCAGGACTTGCCCGAAAATGTCGCTCTTGTAGATCGCCGCCACCGGCCAGGCGCAAGCTGCAATCACAAGGCCCAGCGCGGCCCCGCGAATAAGCTGCAACGTCCACGCGGTGTCCAGAAACTCTTGCTTTTCGCCATTAGGGCTGGCGATGACGTTTTGACCCACGCCGATATCGGACAGCAACTCTGCGCCGGTTCGTAGTGTGTTAACGATCAGCATGATGCCGAACACTTCGGGAGCGAGCAGACGTGTCAGGATTAGGCTGACGACAAGGCGAATGCCCTGCGTCGCGCTATGCGCCGTGGTCGCCCAGCCGAGGCGCGCGATCATTGTCCGTGAAGGAAGCTTCATGCGCCGGTCATGCAATCCGTAATCACGACGCGCATGTCATACTCTTGCGCATTCGGTTATGCGCACGGCGGATAGAAGATTCGCGCCATTGCGCAACCAGTGAGGGCATAGGTCGATACATGCGCATCCTGTTCGCGCTTCCTGGGTTTCACCGTTACGACCGTGGCGCTGAAATTGCGTTAATGGCGGTCGCCACCGAATTGGCGAATACGGGGGACACGGTGACGCTGATCGGGGCAGGGGAGCCACGCCCCGACACGCCATACCGCTACATCCAGGCACCGGCGATTCGCCGCGAACGCTTCGAGGCGTTTCCGTCGCTGCCTGCGCTTCGGAATAACACGGCTTATGAAGAAGCAACCTTCGCTCCCGGGCTCGCGGCCAGGTTTCGTGCTGCGGACTACGATCTGACGGTCACATGCGCCTATCCCTTCACAAACTGGACATTGCGCCGACCGACTATGGGACACCACCCGCGCCACGTATTCGTGACGCAAAACGGCGACTGGCCGGCATATTCGGGCAAATCCGAATATCGTTTCTTTGGATGCGATGGCCTGGTCTGCATCAATCCGGATTATTTCGAGCGCAATCGCGAACGCTGGAACAGCGCGCTGATTCCCAACGGTATGGACCCGGCGCGCTTTTCACCGGGGCCTGCGACACGGGAAGCATTCGGCCTTCCGATCGACAAGCCGGTCGTGCTCATGGTCAGTGCGCTGATCCCCAGCAAGCGCGTTGACGTCGGCATCCGTGCGGTTGCGCAGATCCCGGGCGTTCATCTGGTCGATGCCGGCGATGGTCCCATGCGCGACGAGGTCGATCGGCTCGCAAACGATCTCATGCCTGGCCGGTTCTCGCGCATCTCGGTGACGCCAGACCGCATGCCGTCGCTGTACCGGTCGGCGGACGTGTTCCTGCACCTGTCGAAGGACGAATCGTTCGGGAATGTCTATGTCGAGGCGATGGCGTGCGGCCTGCCGATCGTTGCGCATGACTGGCCCCGTACGCGCTGGATTGTGGGCGACGATGAGTTTCTTGCTGACAGCGACGACACCGGCGCGCTGGTTGCGGCAATCCAGGCCGCGCTCGCCGCGGAGGGTGCGGGCATCGAGGCGCGTCTGGAGCGGGCGAAGCGTTTCGCCTGGGCCAACATTGCGACGCAGTACCGCGACTTTTTCGCGTCGATTATCCGGTGATTGTCCGGAAGTAATCGATGGTCTTGCCCAGTCCTTCGCGCAGCTGGATGGCCGGTTCCCATCCGAGTTCCTTCTGCGCGAGGCTGATGTCCGGGCGGCGTTGCATCGGATCGTCGGAGGGCAGGGGGCGGAATTCGAGCTTCGAGGATGATCCGGTCAGCTCGATCACCAGCTCTGCCAGCTGACGGATGGTAAATTCGTTCGGATTGCCGATGTTGACCGGGCCGGTGAAGCCATCGCGGCTGTTCATCAGGCGCATGAACCCTTCGATGAGATCCTCCACGTAGCAGAAGCTGCGCGTCTGCATGCCGTCGCCATACAGCGTGATCGCTTCGCCCTTCAGCGCCTGGATGATGAAGTTCGAAACGACGCGACCGTCGGCAGGATGCATCCGCGGACCATAGGTGTTGAAGATGCGCACGACCTTGATGTCGAGATTGTGCTGGCGGTGATAGTCGAAGAACAGCGTCTCGGCGCAGCGCTTGCCCTCGTCATAGCAGGACCGGATGCCGATCGGGTTCACATTGCCCCAATAGGATTCGACCTGCGGGTGGACCGTGGGGTCGCCATAGACTTCGCTGGTCGATGCCTGGAAAATGCGGCAGCGCAGGCGCTTGGCGAGGCCCAGCATGTTGATCGCGCCGTGAACCGACACCTTCGTCGTCGAAACGGGATCGTGCTGGTAATGGATCGGCGAGGCAGGGCAGGCGAGGTTGAAGATCTGGTCGACCTCGACGAACAGCGGCAAACAGACGTCATGGCGCATGAATTCGAAGCGGGGGTTCCCAAGCAAATGCTCGATATTGCGCTTCGAACCGGTGAAGAGGTTGTCGACACACAGGACGTCATGACCCTCGGCAAGCAAGCGGTCGCACAGATGCGACCCGAGAAAGCCGGCGCCGCCGGTTACGAGAATCCGCTTCGTCGAGAAATAGTCACGCGCCACTGATGCAATTCCTTGCAGATTGATTTGCGGAGCACCCCTTAACGGCAAGCCGTGAAGAATGCGTGTCGGACCGCGCTCTTGTGCGTTCGGCTGCGCTTGGGCAAGGCTGAACACAGTGTAGCCTGTGAGTGACGATGCCCCTGATTGAGTTTGCCCTGCAGGTCATGGCCTGGCTGATTTGTGCCCCCCTGGCGGTGTTGCTCACCATATTCGTTCTGGAGGTCTCCGCCGGACTGGTTCGGCGGCAGGATGATTCGAACGCGCTGGCTAGCCCAGATACGGTGATCGTCATGCCTGCGCATAATGAGGCCGGTGGGCTGGAAGCATCGCTGCTCGCTCTCAAAGCGGTGCTGCCCGAAGATATCCGCGTCCTTCTGGTCGCGGACAATTGCACTGACGCAACCGCGGCGATCGGTCGCAGTGTCGGCATCGACGTCATCGAACGCAGTGATCCGGTGAACCGTGGAAAGGGATTCGCGCTGGCATTTGCCCGCGATCACCTCTCCACATCGCCGCCGGAATGCGTGGTCATACTCGACGCTGATTGCATACCGATCGGCGACAGCATCAATGCTTTGCGGGGTGCTGTGGCGCGCTACGACGCGCCTGTCCAATCGACCAATCTGCTACGGCCCGATTTGAAAGCCGCGCCGATGGTACAGATTTCGAACTTCGCGTTTCTTGTGAAGAATCTGATCCGCCAGCGCGGGGCAGGGCGCATCGGGAACGTCGCGGTCCTCGGTGGCACCGGCATGGCAATGCCATGGGACTTCTTCGCCTCGGCTCCACTGGCTTCGAGCGACATCGTCGAGGATCTTTCGCTCGGCATCTATGCGGTGCGCATGAAACGCGCGCCGCGTTTCGTAGAGCGCGCGAGGGTCGAAAGCGCGGCCGCAGAGGGGGCGAGCGCGCTCACACAGCGGACACGCTGGGAACACGGGTTCGTGAACACGGCTGCAAAGCGTGCGCTGCCCTTGCTGCTAGAGGGCATTCGACGGCGAAGCTTGCCGCATTTCTGGATGGGCTGCCATTTATGTGTGCCGCCGCTGGCAATGCTGTGTGGCCTTGCCGGCGTCGGTGTCGTGCTGCTGGCGGGATTCGGCGTGGCGTCCGGCGGCTATGTCCCCGCCATCACACTGGCACTTCTGCTGGCTGTGGCACTGACACTCGTGCTGATCGTCTGGCTCCGCGAAGGGCGGGGTTTCCTTTCGGCGGCAGCGCTGTTGCGGATGCCGATGTACGTTCTCTGGAAAGTGCCGATCTATCTCAAGCTCTTCGGGAAACGCGAAAGCGAGTGGAAGCGCACCAAGCGTTCCGGCGAATAGCTAGACGCCACGCCCCGACATCCGCCAGCGCAATACGATCGCAAAAATGGCTGGACCATCAACAAGATAGCGTCGCCACAGCCGCTTCGGTTCCGACAACAACCGGAACAGCCATTCCAAGCCCGACCGCTGCATCCACAATGGCGCGCGCTGTTTGGTTCCCACAATGAACTCGATCGACGCGCCGATGCACAGACCGACGCCAGCTGCCTTGCCCCGTCCTACAACATCGGCCGCAAGCAATTCACTTTGAGGAAAACCGACTGCCAGGAATGTGTACACTACCCCTGCTTCCTCGATAAATCTCGCCGCAGCGTCGCGAGCGTCCGTGTCGCGAATGAAACCCATTGGCGGGATGTGCTGAGTATAGGCAATTCCGGGAAAGCGTAGCCGAAGTGCCTCTAACGTCGTCTCGTCGCCACCAACGATGGCGACGCTGTCACCGGGTTTCAGCACATTAGCAAATATCTCCCGCGTCAGGTCGCTTCCCGGCACAATCGACAGTTTTCGTCCGCAGAGACGCGCCAGGCCACCGAGGATCCGGCTGTCGCACAAGACCAGCGCCGCCTTGGCATAGGCTGCGCGCACCGGATCATCGCTCGATCGGCGGGAAAGCTGGATCGCGTGATCGACATTCGGAGTCACGACGAAACTGAATTTCTCGCTGTTCGATAATTCAGCGATACGCGCCTTAGCCCCGTTGAGCGAAAGCCCGTCGAACTCCATGCCGATGAAATCGTCGCTACGCATTTTTAGGACTCAGAACGCATTCCGAGGATAGAATAGCTGAATCACCGTTTCGAGGATGATCCGCAGATCGAGCAGCGGTGACCAATGCTCGATATAGTAAATGTCATATTCCACCCGGCGCTTCGCACGCTCGACAGTGTCAATCTCTCCGCGCAGACCACGAACCTGCGCGAGTCCGGTAATGCCGGGTTTCACCCGGTGACGCGCTCCATAACCGCTGACCGCATCGAAATAATAACGGTCGCCGACGCGCATGGCTGTTGCGTGGGGGCGAGGTCCGACCAGCGACATCTCCCCGCGCAGCACGTTGAGGAGCTGTGGCAATTCGTCGATGCTGGTCCGTCTGATGAACCGACCAATTCGCGTCACACGGGGATCATCGCGCACAGTTCGCTCGGCGCCGCTGAGATCGCCTTTGCTGCTGTACATCGACCGGAACTTGAGAACCTTGATCTCAAGATTGTTGAACCCGAATCGCCGCTGAACGAACAGCGCTGGACCGGGGCTTTCGAGCCGGATAGCAATGGCAACCGCGATCATCAGTGGACTCAGGATCACTAATGCCAGGAGCGCGAGCACACGATCCTGCACTTCCTTGATGACGCCGTCCAAATCGCGAACCGGTTGCTGCCAAACCCGCAAAACGGGAAGTTCGCCGATAAAGTTAAGCCGATAGGTGGCACGGAGTTCCAGTATCTCGCGCGGCAGAATACACACATCGATCGCGGCGGCACTCAGTTGTTCGCAAATACTGTCGAGCCGTGCCTGGCCTACCCGGGGCAGCGCGATAACGACCTGGTCCAAGTTTCCCGACCGCGCCATATCGAGCAAGGTATCGAAACCGCCAATGAACTTAATTTCGTCGATCGGATTCGATTCGATTCGCGTCCGCCGATCGTCCGCAAAACCAACGAGCTTGAGATGCGGCAGCCGCTCCAGCCTCAGCAGATCGATGACGCGCTGTGCGTTACCGGAGTCTGCGCCGTAAATCGCAAGCCGTTGGCCAATGATGCCGGCGTCCATCATGTACCAAATCAGCTTTCTGAGAGCGATTCGCCCCAGAAAGAACATGACGACACAGGTCGCCGCGTAAATTATGAGCATTCCACGCGACAGTTTTTCCATAACGTCGAACTGGATGAGCGAAATCGCCGTCAGGGTCGTCGCCAGCACAAAATCTACGATCGTTCCCTGGCCGACATCGTCGCCCTGTCCGCGCACGGTCGAATAGGCGTCTCTCGAAATGCGCACGAGGAAGAAGTTCAGAGCAAGAACTGCCGCGCCGGTGGCGTGTAGTTTCAAATCGACATATTGTGCACTGAGCAGGTCGTAGATGGGCTTGGTTATCAATGCAGCGATGAGCATGCACAACGCGTCTGTCGCAACACCCAGCGATCGCAGAACATTTGTCGTAAAACGGATATATCGCGGTCGCGTCGGACCGGAGTTGCCGGTCGATGCGCCCGTCAATTCTAGGGTGCCATCGTCACGACTTTCCGAAATCACCTACGCCCCCTGATCAAAGTGGTCCGAACAATCCCGACACCGGCTTCTTGCCTGCGAACTCGTCCGCCGGAAACAGTTTGCCAGCCGCCAAACGCCCCTGCGCGGCGCGTACGTTGCAGATATCGTCTCGACACACTGAACGAAATACGTCCCATCCCCTAGTGCGTGAAGGGTTAATGTCAGTATAACCGGTTATGATATCGGTTGCCCGGGAATAGTCGCCCTCCGACGTGAGAAATTTCATGTACCGCATTGTCATGTCGAGGTTCTTGGGCATCAGCCGGACGGCTTCTTCGAACAATTGCCGTGCGCGCCGCTTGTCATCGCGCTTTATGTAAGCGTCGATCGTGACCATTCGGGCGCCAACCGACAGCGGGCTGTTGAGCGTCACCAATGCCGCATCGGCCATTGCTCCTTTCTCGTCTCCACCGGCCAGCCTCAACTGCGCGCGCAGTTGCAATGCATCGACATTTGTTTCATCGACACTGAGAACCGACGCAATGATCGCCGGTGCTTGTGCCGCGGCCCCTGTCATCGCCAAGGCCGTCGCATATAGGGCCCGTATATCAGAATCTGCTGTTGTCGTGGCGATCGGCTCCAAAACGCGCCGTGCATCCGCCGGACGATTGCCCGCCAACAGTACACGTGCGGCCAGCTCGCGCATATTCGGCGTTCCATCCGAGGTGATCTGGCCGATGCGCGCGGCATCCAGTGCGCCCGGGTCTGCCGCGATGAAAAAGCGGGTAGCGTCACTGTAAAAGTCGGCGCTATCCTTGCGAACCTCCAGTCGCCTGAAAACGACGGTGCGCGCATCCTGCGGGCGCCCGATTTTGTAAAGGACGCTTGCCAGATCGAACACGCGGTCGTCGGTCGGCTTTTCAGCCACAATTTTCGCGAGAGTTTCAGCAAGGCCCGGCCCGTCACCGGTAGCGCGCTGGACTTCGGCCAAGGTAGCGGCAACGATCTCGCCCTTGCTGACGATCATCTGGTTCTGCAGGATTTTGATCGCGGGTTCGAACTGCCCAAGCTTTGCAAGTGCGCGGGCTTTAAGCACAATCCCGCCATCATCGGTGGGGTCGATCGCAAGGATTTCGTCAGCGAACTTGGTAGCAACGTCGAACTTGCCATCGTTCAGCGCGACAAAACCCTTGATAAGTTTTGCGCGGGGTGTGCCCGGCTGCAGCGCCAGCACTTTGTCGGCAGCCTGATCGGCGTCGCGGTAGCGACCGACCTGAAGAGCTATGTCGCCGACAAGCTGCATGGCCTCGACATTTGTCGCATCGAGTTCAAGCGCACGCGTATAGGAAATATACGCATCTCCTATCAGGCCCGCAGCCAATTGGATGCGACCCAACAGGATCCAGTTGGCCGAGATGTCGTCACGAGCCTTTACCGATGCTTGCGCAGCCAGTCGGGCCCCGTAAAGATTACCTGCATCGAGCATTGCGGATGCTTCGGCGGCCTTGTGTGCGGCGACTTCGCTGTCCGAAGAGCAAGCCGCAAGGACAAGCGCGAGCGCGCCCAAAATGGCCCGGGACGAATACAAAGTTAATGTCCCGCGCCGGAACGGATCAGTCATGCAGGTCGCCTTAATCCAACGGTTTTTTAATGGTAAGACGTTATTTAGGCGTTATAGGCCGCGAAGTTCACGATAGTCCGCGAAGTTCACGGCAGGGGGAAGTTTTGATCAACCTGAAAATCTTGTCGGCGCTGGTTATCGCGATTGGCGCAAATGCGGTCCAGGCGCAAACCCAGTCAGCGGCACCGACATCGTCGGAACCCGCCCGCGCTTACACACTCAACCCCGGCGACGAGATAGAAATCTATGTCTGGGGTGAAGACCGGCTTCAGCGTTCTTTGAAAGTGCTGCCGGACGGCAGTTTCTCCTTTCCGTTGATTGGTCGTGTTGTCGCTCAAGGAAAGACGCTGCGCGAGATCGAAGCGACCGTCACCAAGGGGCTTGAGAGCCAGTATCGTGGACAGGTTCCGCAGGTAACTGTGTCGGTAAAGGCATCGCTAGGCTTGCAATTTTCGGTGGCAGGTCGCGTCAAGGCACCGGGGACATTCACTCCGGGTCGTTACGTCAATCTGCTTGAGGCGATTACGCTGGCTGGCGGACCGGATGAGTTCGCCAACCTCGACAATGTACTGATTGTCCGCAAGGCCGGTACCGGTGTCGTTACGGTACGTGCGAAGCTGAGTGGCCTGTTTCGCGGAAACGTTCCGGGTGGCGGACTGACGTCCGCGAACCTTCCGGCGATCGAGGGCGGCGATACGGTAATCGTTCCGTGATCTGGGCGGGGCGTCAGCTGAGCGGTACTCGTGGCCTGATTTTCAGGCGTTGCCTGATGGCTGCGCTACCGCTGTCGATGGCAACTGCAAGTTACGCCAAGACGGATCTCACCTTAAACGGATCGCTCAATGCGCGGGTGTCCGAAGACCCCTATCTGACCGGTGGGAGCGGGCGGAGCTCGGCAAGCCTGGTCGGTGTTCTGTCGCCCCGCGTGACGATCAGCGACGTCGAAAGCCAGTTGAGCATCGGCGGTTCGGTCCAGCATTCAGAATTCAGCCGGATATATCCTTCGAGCGATGCGGTTTCGGCCAGCGTCGATGGCAATTGGCGCTTTTCACCACATTGGACGGTGAACGCTTCCGCCAGTTTTGACGATTCCATTGTCGGCGAGAACAGTTTTTTCGATTTCGGAACAGCCGACCCTACTGGGGCGCTGCCACCGCCGACCGCTAACGATCTGACGCTGGCCGGGAGACGTATCAAGCGCCGGTCCTTCGGCGTCCAAGCTGGTGTGATGTATCAACCCAGCGCGCGCGAAACGGTGAATATCGGTCTGTTTGCCAATGATTCGCGTGCGCTCGCGACGCTCGATTCCCAGAACTACGCCACATACGGCAACACGTTCAGCTACTCGCGCCAGGTCAGCCGCCGGACATCCGCCGGGCTGACCAACACGACATCGCGTTACGAATGCCGCAGCCAGGGCCGCTGCTTCGTGAACAGCTTCCAGCCCCAGTTCACCCTTTCGACCGGCATCGGTATCGACTGGACGCTTAGCGCATCGGCCGGTGCCACGTTTTCGCAGGTTCGATTGCCGAGCGAATCTGCCAACACAATTTCGCCGGCGGGCAGTGCAACGCTATGCCGTCGCCAGCCGCGCATGGATATCTGCCTGACCGCGAGCCAGACCATCGAGACCACCGTCGGCAATGGCGCGCGCCCGTCGCTCGCCTTGACGTCTTCGATCAATTACCGGCTCGATCAGAAATCGAGCGTGGGTTTCAATGTGGCTTATGCGAAATCGGCAGGGTCGGCGCTGAGCCGGGACGATTATTCCTATCTTTCGGCGCGTATCATGGGCTCTCGAAGCATTGGTCGGCGCCTCTCATTCACGGTCGATGGCGGCTATGACCGTTCGGACAGCCCCTTACTGGCGACCCGGTCGAGCTTTTCGGTTTCGATGGGGCTGAGTTTCTCCTTGAGTCGGGGATTATGACGACAACGGATTATGAAGATGCCGCTGCGGAACCGCAGGGCGATGGCATCGGTGGCCTGTTGGCCAACGTCTGGTCGATTGCGAAGCAGCGCAAGTGGATGCTGATCATTCCGGCGATCGTTTGTGCGATTGCGGCTGTGGGCATCGCGTTTCTGATACCTGCAACCTATAGGTCAAAAGCTGTTCTGCTGGTCGAATCGCCGCAGCTGGCGTCAGTGCCCGGTGGTACGCAGCAGGAATCGGCGATCGACGAGCGTGTCGCCAAGGTGCGCCAGCAGGTTCTGAGCCGCCCTGATCTCATTGCTATCGCCCAGGAATTGCAGCTTTATCCGAAGCGGCGGGCATCGACATCTCTCGGCGACATTGTCGAGGATATGCGCAAGGCAATCACGATTGAGCCTGTCAGCACACAAATCCAGCAGCGCTCGGCGACGATCGCGTTTTCGCTCAGCTTCGATTATTCGGATCCTTACGGATCACAGGCGGTTGCACAGAAGCTCGTGGAGCGGATGCTGGAAGTCGATTCGACCCGCACGGCAGAACGTGCTGCCGATAATGTCCGCTTTCTGACCGATCAGTCGAATGCGATACGGACTCGCATGGCCGAACTCCAGGGGCAGGTCAGCATGATCAAGTCCCGCTACGGCCAGGTTTTGTCGAGCCAGGGTATGACCATGCTCGGCGGTTCGGCAGGCGGGCTCGATGCGCAGATCGCGGCGCTCGAACGCGAAAACAGCCAGCTCCGCGCACAGCGTGAAACAGCCAAGACGTCGGCGCCGCGTGATCCGATCGTGCTTTCCGCCGAACAGGCTCTGTCTGCGGCTCGGGCGGTTTACGCCGAAACCCACCCCGATGTCGTGATCGCCAGGCAGCGGTTGGCTGAAGCCAAGCTTCTGGCCGAAAAGAACGTCGCCAACATTCCGTTCGATTCGATCGCAAGCCAGATCGAGACGAATAACGGCCAGATTTCCATCCTGCGCGCGGCGCGGTCGCGTGAAGCCGCGCAGGTATCGTCGGTATTGAGCGCTCAGTCGCGTGCGCCGGTCATCCAGGAGCAGGTCGGTCAGCTTGAGGAACAGCTCAAGGGCATGAACGACCAGTATCAGGACACCGCGTTGAAGCTTGCCGCTGCGAACACGGCGCTTCGCGTCGAAAACGAACAAAAGGGCGAGCGCCTGACCGTCGTCGATCCGCCTGTGGTGGATGAAACCCCTGTATGGCCGAATCGTTGGCTGATTTCCGGTGCTGGTGCCGGCGTGGGTGTGGCGCTCGGCCTGATGCTGGCTTTCGGTCTTGAACTCCTGTTCCAGCCGCTGCGTGGACCGCGTGCGGCCATGGCGCTTGCGGGCGGAGAACTTCTTGGAGCGATTCCCACATTGGCGTCGCAGCACGAAAAGCGCGGTCGCCTTTCGCGCCTGCTATTCTGGAAGCGGCGGACGGCAGGAGCTGAGGAATGAATGCGCCGGTGACCAATATCGAACCTGCAAAACGAACGGTCGGTTCACTCGATCTTCCGCCGGTCGAAGCGCTGGCTTCAATCACGCTCGGTGTGGGCGACGACGCGCCGACGAACCTGATCGGCCTGTTGTCGAATGACATCCGGTCGCGTCCGTTCAGCCTGCTGCGTGGGCAGGTTTTGAAGGAGGCCGGTCGCCAGGATATTCGCCTGATCGGTGTGACGTCTGCGGCTCCCGGGGCCGGAAAGACATTCGTGTCGTCCAACCTTGCAGCTGCGATCGGTCGTATTTCGGGGCGGCAGGTCTATCTGCTGGATCTCGACCTGCGACGCCCGTCGATTGCGGAGCGTTTCGGCGTGGTCGTGGAAACGGGCATGGAATCGTATTTCGACGGCAGTGTCGACGATCTATCGACGATAGGGCGCCGGATCGAAGGAACCGGGCTTGCCCTGTTCGGCACCCGGCGGATGGATCCTTACCCCGGCGAATTGCTTGGTGGGGCGCGGCTGGAGAATCTGATCGCGGCGATGCGTCGCTTGCCACCGTCAGCCTTGGTCATTTGCGACTTGCCACCAGCGTTCGTCGGCGACGATGCGCTGACGGTCATCAGCAAGCTCGACGCTTACATCCATGTTGTCGACGAAGGGACGACGCCGAAGCGTCAGGCCGAAGAACTTCGCAGCATGATGCAGCCGGCGACCTGCCTCGGCGTCGTCCTCAACCGGTACGACGGGCGCTGGAACGATTCGTACGGCTATGCATCGGCGCGGCAATATGCCCGGTACTACGACACCGCAGAATAACCGGACCAGGCGATTTGCGATCGTTGGCATCCTGATTGCAATCGGGATTGCGCTTGGCGTCGCCTATCTGATTTGGCCCCACAACATAGCGCAGGTGCCGCCGCTGAAAACCGCATCGCCATCATCATCCGCATCGGTACCGGTCGGCTTTCCGGAGTTTACGTCGCCTGCAAGGTCGCAAGTCACCGAAGAGGAGGCCGCAACGGCTGTCGCGGTCAATGCTGCCACTCCGGCCGTACCGGAACAGATACAGGTCGCGCGCCCCTTCACCTTCGCGCCGGACACTCTCCCCGAAGATCGCCTGCGCGCGCGTGAGTGCCTTGCGGCGGCCATCCATTACGAGGCAGCGATCGAGTCGGTCCAAGGGCAGCGGGCCGTTGCGCAAGTCGTGCTGAACCGTGTTCGCAACCCGGCATTTCCGCGTACGATTTGCGACGTGGTATTTCAGGGCTCGGCCCGTTCGACGGGGTGTCAGTTTACATTCGCCTGCGATGGCGCACTGTTCCGGCATCCCAATCCAGCCGCGTGGCGGCGAGCGCTAATGATCGCCGACGACGCGCTGGCCGGCGTTGTGGAGCCCAGCGTGGGTACGGCAACGCACTATCATGCGAATTGGGTCGTCCCTTATTGGCGTTCCAGCCTCGTGAAGCTGGCGACTGTCGGGACGCACATATTCTACCGCTGGCAGGGATCGCTGGGAGGTAAGGCTGCGTTTCTTCGCGGCTATCCGGGGGGCGAGACCGCATATCCGCAACTCATGACTGCCATTGGTGGGGAGGCACCGATATTCGACGGCCAGATTCCCGGCATGGTGCTTCCCGAAGTCGCGGTGAAGGCAAGGGAACCCGACAAACTGCCCCCCCGACAGGAATTGCGCGTCGATTCAGCTGCGAGCCGACTCGCGGCCGACGATGCGCGTGGAACGCTTATCGACTCGGGGCGCAAGATCGAGCAGGTCCGCCAGTAGGCGACGAGGTGCTAACTCCCGACGTGCTCAACCGCTCGTCAAAGTGCTTGCCTGTGCCGCAATCTCAACTTTGCCCCGGCATCAACGGCATTTGTTAATCATCTCGCCGCATTGTCGCAAAAAATGACCCGGGATGTTGTTGCGCTGCAACATTTGCTATCTATCGCGGTGTCAGTCGAGTGAGCGAGTATGCCGATGAGATATTATTTGCTGGCGGCAATGGCTCTTGGCTTTTCCCAAGCTCCCGCTTGGGCAGCGGTCGTGATCGATTCTCCAAAAGATAATGGTGCCGCGTTTGCGTTCGCTCCTCAGGATTCGAAGTCCGGACCGACTGTTGTACCTGCGCCTTCTGTCGAACCGAGCAATCCGGTCGAGTTTCTGAATGACACATTTTCGTCTTATGCTTCGCTGCTGCCTGAGCCGTCCGACTGGGTGCTTCTCGTGACTGGTTTCGCCGTCATTGGCTATGCAATGCGCTCTCGCAAACGGGGGCGCGTCAGTTTCAACTGAGCGAATCGCTCACGCAAAACGGCTTTTTGCATCCAGCAGGGCAAGCGCAGCCATCGCCGCTTCGCCTCCCTTGTTTTTTTGCCGGGGGTCGGCACGAACCAGTGCCTGCGCCTCATTTTCGACCGTCAGAATGCCATTGCCGATAGCGATGCCATCCATGGTGAGCGCCATGACGCCTCGCGCGCTTTCGCCCGCCACGATTTCGAAGTGATAGGTTTCGCCGCGAATGACGACGCCGATCGCGACATAGGCGTCATACTGGCCGCTTTCTGCGGCGAGTGCGATCGTGCCGGGAATTTCCAGCGCTCCGGGGACCGTCAGGACGTCGCATTTGTGCCCGGCAGCATCGAGCGCCGCTTTCGCGCCCGCAATCAGCATGTCGTTCAGATGATCGTAGAACCGTGCCTCAACAATCAGAAGTTTGGCCATTACTCGCCTCCGGTGCCTGGAATGGTACGCTCGCCCACGACCGATAGTCCGTAACCTTCGAGCGCGATGAGTGTGTGGTGCGTATTCGTCAGCAAGACCATTTCCTCGACGCCAAGCTCGGCGAGAATTTGCGCGCCGACACCGTAATCGCGTAATTCCTCGACTTCCGGCGCGCCCGCGCCCTTGCCTTCGCCCCGCAGCTTCATGAAGCGGCTGACCGAGTCCTTCATCGGGCGATTGATGACGACGATCACGCCTGCACCGACCTCTGCAATCAACTCCATCGATCGCGAGAGAAGGCCGGAGCGTTCGTTGTTTTCTCCGAACATATCGACGAAATATGAGGCGGTGTGCATGCGCACCAGCGTGGGTTTCGTCGGGTCGATGCGTCCCTTTACCAGCGCGATCGTCTCGTCTCCGCTGGCCTTGTTGAAAAACGTCATGGCCTTCCAGTCACCGCCCCAACGGCTGTCGAATATCATCTCTGCGCGCTTTTCGACCAGATGATCGTGCTTGCGGCGATAGGCGATGAGGTCGCGGATCGTGCCCATCTTCAAATTGTGCAGCCGGGCAAAGGCAATCATGTCGGGCATTCGCGCCATTGTGCCGTCGTCCTTCATGATCTCGCAGATCACGCCGGATGGATTGAGTCCCGCAAGTCGCGACACATCGACGGCGGCTTCGGTATGCCCCGCGCGAACCAGGACTCCGCCGTCGCGCGCAACCAGGGGAAAGACGTGGCCAGGGGTCACGATATCATCGCGAGGGTCCGGACTGTTGATCGCGACGGAAACGGTGCGCGCGCGATCCGCGGCGCTGATGCCCGTTGTCACGCCGTGCTTGGCCTCGATCGAAACGGTGAAGGCGGTTTCGTGGCGCGTGCCGTTCGAATTGCTCATCAACGCGAGGCCGATGTCATCCACACGGGCGCGCGTCATTGCGAGGCAGATCAGGCCCCGCCCGTGCGTGGCCATGAAATTGATCGCTTCCGGCGTTGCCATTTGCGCCGGGATAATCAGATCGCCCTCGTTCTCGCGATCCTCGTCATCGACGAGGATATACATCCGTCCGTTGCGCGCCTCCTCGATAATTTCTTCGATTGGGACGAGGGCAGGGGTATCGTCGTTCGAGAACAGAAACATCTCGAGTTTACGCAGGGTGTCTGCGGTCGGGTTCCAGTCGGCTGCCTCGAGGTCGCGGAGGGTGTTGGCGTGAAGGCCGGCGGCGCGGGCGAGACCGGAGCGTGACATGCCGCCATCGGTGACGAGGCGGCGGACGCGGTCAATAAGATGTGTGCTCATGTCCCCAATATTCACATCCCAATGTGAAGATCAAGGGGCGACAGCGTAATGTGCATAATTCAGCTTGCGACATCGCTTGGCGTGGCCGTTCCGGCAAGCTAGAAGTCCGCGTGACTAGTGTATTGCAAAACTAACACAGCTATGCGACGGGGTAGAACGTGAGCGACAACCACCTTTCCTCGGGAAATCCGGATTTCCCGGCAGCGCGCGCCGCAATGGTCGCCAGCCAGCTGCGTCCGAACAACGTGACCGATACGCGATTGCTGGCGGCAATGGGCACCGTTCCACGCGAGGCGTTCCTGCCCGACAGCCGTCGCGCTGTGGCCTATGCTGACCGGCCGATTCCGCTGACGCCGTCACGCGCGCTCAACCCGCCGATGACGACGGCACGGCTTCTCGATGCGCTTAAACTTACGTCCGGCGATCGTTTGCTGATCGTCGGGGCGGCAAGCGGCTATTCGGCGGCGGTTGCGGTTGACCTGTGTGGCTCGGTCGTCGCAGTCGAGGAAGATGCGACGTTGATCGCGCTGGCACAGGGCACAGCGATTGTCAGTGCGCCACTTGCCGCTGGCGCCCCGGACGAGGCGCCGTTCGATGCGATCCTGATCGATGGTGCTGTCGAAGCTGTTCCGGATGGTCTTGTCACCCAATTGGCTCCTGGCGGGCGCCTTGCGTGCGGGGTCGTGAAGGATGGCGTAACCCGTCTCGCGCTGGGCCGAAAGGGTGGGAGCAGCTTTGCGCTCGTCGATTTCGCGGATGCCGAAGTCGTCATACTGCCCGGATTTGCGCCCGCGCGCGAATTCGTCTTTTAGGTAAGTAGCAACGTGAAACGAAAGTCGTTCCGATGAGGAAGCGTGGAATTCTTGCCGCTGCGGTGATGGTGTCGGTCGTGACGCCCCCGGCGTCTCTGACGGCTGAGACGCTGCGCGAGGCACTGGTCAAGGCGTACAACACCAATCCCACGATCACCGGTGCGCGTGCCGGTCAGCGCGCGACCGACGAGAATGTGCCGATTGCACGGTCGCGGGGCCTTCCCGGCTTGAGCGCAACGTCCACCTACAGTGAGTATGTCGATCCGGGCGCCAATACCTTCTCGGCGCCGGGACGTCAGTTGTCCATCAATGGGTCGTTGACCGTGCCGATCTACCAGGGTGGAGCAGTCCTGAATGCAACGCGCGCCGCGGAAACACGCGTGGCAGCAGGGCAGGCGGGTTTGCGCGACACCGAGGCGAGTGTCTTTTCGCAAGTCGTTGCCGCCTACATGAATGTCATTCGCGACTCGGCGATCGTGGCGCTCAACCAGAAGCAAGTGAATGTGCTGCGCGTGAACCTGGATGCGACGCGCGACCGGTTTCAGATCGGCGATCTGACCCGCACCGACGTTGCGCAATCCGAATCGCGGCTCGCGCTGGCGCGGGGCCAGCTCGAAAGTGCCGAGTCCCAGCTCATTTCGAGCAAGGAAAATTACATCCAGCTGGTCGGTGGAGCCCCTGCGGTGCTGGAAGCGCCGCCGCCGCTCCCGAACCTGCCGGGTTCGCCCGATCTGGCCGTTGCCGTTGCGATCGACGGCAATCCGGGCCTGGCGGCAGCCAAGCAACGCCGTGAAGCAACCAGGTTCGATACCAAGGTGGCACGGGCGGGACGGCTGCCCAAGCTTTCCGCGTTCGGAAGCGAGGGCTATGCCGACTATCTGGGGTCGCTGAGTTCCATCGGAACCGGAGGTAGCGTCAGCCAGACCTCGCGCACCACGACCGTCGGCTTGCAGGCCACAATCCCCATCTTTCAGGGCGGTTTGCCCGGCGCGCAGGTTCGTCAGGCGCAGGCGCTCGAATCGCAGCAGATCGAAACGGTCACTGCGACCGAACGGAACATCGTCGCGCAGACACGCTCGGCCTATGCCGCGTGGCAGGCGTCCAACTTGCTGATAACTTCTTACGAGACCGCGGTGTCGGCGGCCGAACTCTCGCTGGAGGGCGTAAAGGCCGAAAACAGCGTCGGTAACCGCTCGATCCTCGATATCCTGAATGCCGAGCAGGAACTGTTGAACGCGCAGGTCAATCTCGTGACCGCGCGCCGCAATGCCTATGTCGCGGGCTTCTCGTTGCTGGCGGCGATGGGCAAGGCCGGCGTCAATGATCTGGGCCTCGAAGGCGGTCCGCTTTACGATCCCAATGTCAATTATCGCCGCGTTCGCCGGAGCATAAACGACTGGGCAAACGACCCCAAACCGGCGCCTGTTGCAACGCGCACCGTTGACACGCCCGCGCAAACCCCTGCATTGATCGGTCCGACCGTTAACTAAGACTGCAGGGGGCAGTTGCATGGCCGGAGCAAATGCCGAACCGTCGATGGAGGATATCCTCTCGTCGATCAAACGTATCATCGCAGAGGACAGCGAAGCCGCGCTGTCGTCGCCGCGCGTGAAGCGGTCTGTCGGCCTGACCCCGATGACGCCCGCGAACGAGCAGGCCGTGGAGGAACCGGCGTACATCGACGATGAGGACGAGCCCGATGTGCTCGAACTGACCGACGAACTCGAAGAGGCGCCGACGCATGCGCCCGAGCCTGAAACTGCATTCAAACCGGTCCCCGTCGCGAAACCTGAAGGTGAACCCGTGGCCACTGCCAAACCCGCCCAGCCGGAAACACCGGCGAAAAAGCCTGTCCTCGCCGCATCGAAGACGATCGAGGCCAGCCGTGTATCGCTCGCCACGCTGTCCGCGCTGGTCGTGAAGCCCGAGATTACTGGCACCGACACGCTGGAGGGCATGGTGCGCGAGATGTTGAAGCCGATGCTCGCCGAATGGCTCGACAGCCGGTTGCCCGACATCGTCGATCGCCTGGTCGCACAGGAAATCGCGCGGATCACGGCGCGCGGCTAGCGATGTTCGTTGCCGCCCGCTAAGCGCGGCGGCGACATGACCGAACTTTCAAAAACATTCGACCCCGCTGAAATCGAAGCGCGCTGGTACGCGCATTGGGAAGGCGAGGGGCTGTTCCGCCCCGACCGTCCGGGTGCTGAGCCCTGGACGATCGTTAATCCGCCGCCGAACGTGACGGGCAGTCTGCACATCGGCCACGCGCTCGACAACACGCTTCAGGACGTGCTGGTTCGCCATGCGCGGCTGAAGGGCAAGGACGCGTTGTGGGTCGTCGGCACCGACCATGCCGGCATCGCGACGCAGATGGTGGTCGAGCGGCAGATGGCGGAGCGCCAAGACAGCCGCGCTAACTATTCGCGCGATCAGTTCGTCGAGAAAGTTTGGGAATGGAAGCGTGAGAGCGGCGGCGAGATCACGCAGCAACTTCGCCGTCTCGGCTGCTCGATGGACTGGGCCAACGAACGCTTCACGATGGACGAGGGCTTCTCGAAGGCCGTCCTGAAAGTGTTCGTCGACCTGTATAACCAGGGCCTGATCTACCGCGACAAGCGGCTGGTGAACTGGGATCCGGGCCTCGGCACCGCGATCAGCGACCTCGAGGTCGAAACGCGCGAGGTGAAGGGGAGCTTCTGGCAGATCCGTTACCCGCTGGCGGACGGGTCCGGCTCGATCACGGTCGCGACGACGCGGCCGGAAACGATGCTCGCCGACATGGCGGTCGCGGTTCACCCCGACGATGCGCGTTACAAGGACATGATCGGCAAGGATATTAAACTCCCGATTACGGGTCGTCTGATCAAAGTGGTTCCCGACGAACATGCCGATCCCGAACTCGGCACCGGCGCGGTGAAGATCACGCCGGGGCATGACTTCAACGACTTCGAGGTCGGCAAGCGCGCGGGCTTTAAGGCTGGTGACATGCTTAACATGCTCGACGCCAAGGCGCAGGTGACGCAGACGAGCGACGGGATGATCCCGGACAATCTGCTCGGCCTGACCACGGCGGAGGCGCGCAAGGCGGTTGTCCAGCGGCTGAGGGACGACGGATTCCTCATCCCGCACGCCGACAAGGAGGGCGTCGAGCACGACGCCGAACCGCGGACGATCCAGACGCCCTATGGCGACCGCTCGGGCGTCGTGATCGAGCCGTGGCTGACCGACCAATGGTATGTCGATGCCGAAACGCTGGCGAAACGACCGATCGAGGCGGTTCAATCGGGCGCGATCAAGATCGTGCCCAAAAGTTGGGAAAAGACCTTCTTCAACTGGATGGAGAACATCCAGCCATGGTGCGTCAGCCGCCAGCTGTGGTGGGGGCACCGGATCCCGGCATGGTATGGGCCCAACAAGAACGACGCCGGATTTGCTTGGGACTTGTCGAGCCAATCTTCGCCCCATTTCATCGGGGAAGACGAAGATGAGTGCCGTCAGATTGCGGCGAAATTTTACGGAATTGAGCCAAGCGCAGTGCGATTTTCTGAAGATGGCTTGGAAGCTGCTCGGAATTGGTCGACTGATGGAGGCGATACAAAGTCTGTGCATCTTTGGCGTGACCCCGACGTCCTCGACACCTGGTTCTCCTCCGCGCTGTGGCCCTTCGCCACGATGGGCTGGCCGGAGGAAGCCGCCGCCCCGTCCGTTCGTCCTGAGCTTGTCGAAGGACTGCCCTCATCCTTAGATGCGGCGCCCCAGCAGGACAGCCCTTCGACAAGCTCAGGGCAAGCGGAGTATTTGCGCCGCTACCCCAATGACGTGCTGATTTCCGGCTTCGACATCCTGTTCTTCTGGGACGCGCGTATGATGATGCAGGGGATGCATTTCATGGGCGCCCAAGGCCAAAGGCCGATCGAAGATAGCGTTCCTTTCAGGACGCTCTACCTGCATGGCCTCGTCCGCGCAGCCGACGGGCAGAAGATGTCCAAGTCGAAGGGCAATGTCGTCAACCCGCTGGGCCTGATCGACAAATACGGTGCCGATGCGCTGCGCTTCTTCATGGCGGCGATGGAGAGCCAGGGCCGCGACATCAAGATGGATGAGAAGCGGGTCGAGGGATACCGCAACTTCGCGACCAAGCTGTGGAACGCTGCGCGGTTCTGCCAGTCGAATGGTATCGGCGCCTCGACGTCGATCGGCGCGCCGGACGCGACGCTCGCAGTCAACAAATGGATCATCGGCGAGACGATCCAGACGGTGCAGGCGGTCGACCTGGCGCTCGCCGACTATCGCTTCGACGGCGCGGCCAACGCAATCTACCAGTTCGCCTGGAGCCGCTTCTGCGACTGGTATCTGGAGCTAATCAAGCCAGTCCTTCACCCCTCCCCTTCAGGGGAGGGGCTAGAAGCGACCGAAACGCGTGCCGTTGCGGGGTGGGTGCTCGACCAGATCCTCGTCATGCTTCACCCGTTCATGCCGTTTGTAACCGAGGAACTCTGGTCGAAACTCGGCGCGCGCGACTATGATCTGATCGTCGCGAAATGGCCGACCGCCGATGCGCATTCGATCGATCCGGAAGCGGGCAAGGAAATTGACTGGTTGATCTCCGTTATCGGCGACGTGCGGGCACAACGCGTGGAATTGGGTATTTCACCCGCTCCGCAATTGCCTGCGCTCGTGAAATCGGGCTCCGTCGCGTCGAAGCAACTGTTCGCACGGAACGGGGAAACGCTGAAGAAACTCGCGCGGCTCAATGGCCTGGAAGAAGCGGAAGCACCAATCGACGGCAATAATCACATAGAGGTTATCGCCGGAGATTCCGTGATCTACCTTCGAACAGAAGGATATTTCGATCGTGACGCTCGCGTTGCAGGCCTGAGGAAAGAGATCGAAGCCGTCAGCAAAGAACGCGACTCCCTCGCCGGTCGATTGAACAACGCCAGTTTCGTCGAACGCGCCAAGCCGGAGGCGGTTGAAAAAGCCCGCGCCGACCATGCCGAGAAATCGGCTGAAGCGGAGCGGCTGTCGGCGGCATTGGCGCGGTTGGGGTAAGCAAGCCCATCGCTTCCGTCATGCTGAACTCGTTTCAGCATCCACCTTTCGACGTGAACAGTGGCTTCGGTGGAAACGTGGACCCTGAAACGAGTTCAGGGTGACGGTTATTTGTGGTTAGGGACGACGCCATGGCCGACTCAGAACCCGCTCAGCGCCCACAGACCGCAAGCCCCGCGCCCGGGCACCCGATCAAGGGCGGCCATGACCTGACGAGCGGGCCGATCACGCGCACCCTGATCGCATTCGCCTTGCCCACGCTGGGCGCGAACATGCTTCAATCGCTCAATGGATCGGTCAACGCGATCTGGGTCGGGCGCATTCTGGGCGAAAGCGCGCTGGCGGCGACGTCGAACGCCAACCTCGTCATGTTCCTGATGTTTGCGGCAATCTTCGGCTTCGGCATCGCCGCGACCATCCTGGTCGGCCAGAGCGTCGGTCGGGGCGACATAGACAGCGCGCGTCGTGTGGTCGGCAGTGCCGCGGGTCTGTTCCTGCTGCTGTCGATCGTCATCTCCGTGATCGGCTATGTCGAGACGCCCGGTCTGTTGCGCCTTCTCGCCACGCCGCCGGAGGTGCTGCCGCTTGCTCTCGCCTATCTGCGGGTTATTTTCCTGTCGATGCCTGCCGGTTTCATGGTCGCGCTGCTGGGGATGAGCCTGCGCGGTGTCGGCGATTCGGTGACGCCGCTCATCTGGATGGTCGTCAGTGTGGTTATCGACGTCGGCATGAACCCGGTGCTGATGCTCGGGCTGGGGCCGTTTCCGGCGATGGGCATCGCGGGCTCTGCCGCCGCGACCGCCTTTGCCAGCTATGTAACGGTCATCGGGCTACTGGTGCACATTTACTGGCGCGACAAGGCGATCCGCCTGCGGGGCGCGGAACTGCGCTACCTCATCCCCGATTTCGCGCTGGTCCGGCTCATCATCGCAAAGGGTGTGCCGATGATGGTACAGATGTTCGTCATGTCGTTCTCCGCGCTCGTCATGATCGGCATCATCAACCGCGAGGGCATGGTGACGACCGCCGCCTATGGCGTCACATCGACGCTGTGGACGTATATCTCCATGCCCGCGATGGCTGTCGGCACCGCGGTTAGCGCCATGGTCGCGCAGAATATCGGCGCCGACCGGTGGGACCGCGTGGCAAAGATCACGCGGTCGGGCATCATTTTCAGTCTCAGCGTGACGACGTCGATGGTCCTTCTGCTCGCGCTGGTCGATCGCTATGCGCTCGGCCTGTTCCTCGCGGCCGATTCTCCCGCGCTGCCCATCGCCCGGCATATCCAGTTGCTGTCGACGTGGAGCTTCATCATGTTCGGCGTCACCTTCACGCTGTTCGGCACCATTCGCGCCAATGGTGTCGTGTGGCCAGCGGTGATCATCCTTTTCACGAGTGCGGTTCCGCTGCGCATCGGCATTGCGCTCCTGTTCCACCCGATGCTCGGCGCGGACGCGATCTGGCTCAGCTTTCCGGCGAGTTCGCTGGTGACGATGTTGCTGGCCATCGCATACTACCGGTACGGCAACTGGCGGACGGCGCGCATCACGATGCCGGTGCACGAGGAACATGCCGAAGGGTTGCAGACGCCACTTTGAGCCGCTCTAAAGGACGCCCCATGTCGATGTATCCCGCGCTTCGCCTTCGCCGCACACGTTCGAGCGCCTGGAGCCGGGCGCTGGTCAGCGAGACGCATCTCGCGCCCGCGCACCTGATCTGGCCGCTGTTCGTCACGAGTGGGACTGGCGTCGAAGAGCCGATTGCGAGCCTTCCCGGCGTATCGCGCTGGTCGGTCGATCTGGTCGTCGCACGTGCGAAGGAAGCTAAGGCGCTGGGGATCGGCGTGGTGGCGCTGTTCCCCAATACGCCCCGCGAGCTGCGGACCGAAGGGGGCGAGGAGGCGCTTAATCCCGACAATCTGATGTGCCGGGCGATCCGTGCAATCAAGGACGCGGTGCCCGATATCGGCATCCTGACCGACGTCGCGCTCGATCCGTACACCGCGCACGGCCATGACGGACTGGTCGACGGTGGCGGCTATGTGGTGAACGACTCCACCAGCGAAGTTCTTGTCGGGCAGGCGCTCAACCAGGCGCGGGCCGGGGCGGACATCATCGCGCCCAGCGACATGATGGATGGTCGTGTCGGGGCGATCCGCGATGCGCTGGAGGAGGAGGGACACGTCAATGTCCAGATCATGGCCTATGCGGCGAAATACGCGAGCGCCTTCTATGGCCCGTTCCGCGATGCTGTGGGGTCGAGCGGTCTGCTGAAAGGCGACAAGAAGACTTATCAGATGGACCCTGCCAATGCGGAAGAGGCGCTGCGCGAGGTCGAACTCGATCTTGCCGAAGGGGCCGACAGCGTGATGGTCAAGCCCGGACTGCCCTATCTCGATATCATACGTCGTGTGAAGGAACGGTTCGAAGTCCCTGTATTCGCGTATCAGGTGTCGGGTGAATACGCGATGATCGAGGCAGCGGTCGCGGCCGGGGTGGGGGACCGCGATGCGCTCGTCCTTGAAACGCTGATCGCTTTTCGCCGTGCAGGTTGCTCGGGTGTGCTGACATATCATGCGGCACATGCGGCGAGATTGCTCAACAGATGATCGAGACCGAACGGCTGATCCTTAGGGCTTGGCGAGACGGTGACGTCGCCCCGTTCCACGCGATGTGCAACGATGCGGCGGTCATGCGTTTTCTGGGGCCGCACCTCAGCTTTGCCGACGCGCAGGCGGCGGCGGAGCGGCAGAATGGCTTTATCGCAACTTATGGATCGTGCTTTTGGGCGGTTGAGCGGCGGGAGGATGGTGCATTCCTGGGGTTCACGGGTATCAAGCCGGGGCCTGACGATACGCCGATCGCAGGCGAGCCGGAGATCGGCTGGCGGCTCGCCACACCGTTCCAGGGACAGGGCTATGCGCGCGAGGCTGCACAGGCCAGCCTCAACTGGCACTGGGAAAATCTTGCCGGGGACAATGTGTTTGCCATCACCGTGCGCGACAATCTGCCATCGTGGGGGCTGATGGAGCGGCTGGGCATGATCCGGCGGCACGACCTCGATTTCTACCATCCAGCCGTCCCGCCCGACAATCCGCTGCGTCCGCACATTACCTATTCGATTGCGCGCCCGCGTTAAGCGGCGTTAACCATCTGCAAAGGGCTTGATCCTAAGTCCCGCTCGACGATTTGGAGACCCCGATGGCGAGCGCTGCCCTTCCGACGACGAACGCTGCCGCGAGGTGGCGGTTCACGCTTGCAATCCTGGCGGGCTCGTTCCTGCTGTTCCTGGTTCAGCCGATGATTGCCCGCATGGCCCTGCCACGCCTGGGCGGGGCGCCCGCGGTCTGGAACTCGGCAATGCTGGTGTACCAGGCGCTGTTGCTCGGCGGATATGCCTATGCCCATTTCATCGGGCGTTTCGCGCCGCGCACGCAGGCCGGTGTCCACCTTGCCGTGCTCACCGCTGCGTCGTTGATGTTACCCATCAGCCTTGTCGGAAGCGAGCCGTCGGTCAATGCCAACCCGTTCCTGTGGACGCCGTGGCTGCTGGTCGTCTCGATCGGCCCCCTGTTCTTCGCGATTGCCGCACAGGCCCCGCTGCTCCAGCGCTGGTTCGCGATCAGCGGCGGGGGCGATCCCTATCCACTCTACGCCGCGTCGAACCTGGGAAGTTTCGCAGGCCTGCTAGCCTATCCGCTGCTGGTCGAACCATTGCTGCCGATTGCGGGGCAAAGCTGGCTCTGGACCGGCGGCTATCTGATCGTTGCGTTGCTGGTGGCCAGTTGTGCGCTCCTGCTGCCGCGCGGCGTCGCGGTTGCCGTACCAGTCGAACGCGCGGCGCCCGTTCCGCTCCGCACACTGGCGACATGGGTGCTGTTTGCCGCCGTGCCGTCGGGGCTGATGCTATCGACGACGACCTATCTCACGACCGACATCGTTGCGATGCCCTTGCTTTGGGTCGTTCCCCTCGGCCTTTACCTGCTCAGCTTCTCCATCGCTTTTGCGGACAGGCGCGGACCGGCCGATTTCATCCTCCGGGTTGCGCCATTGGTCGTGCTTCTGGGGGGTGGCGTCGCGTTCGCGCAGAACCCGCATTATCCGTGGCTCTTCGCACCGCTCGGCCTGATCCTGCTGTTCGTCATCGCGACGGCATTGCACAGCGAATTGTTCGCCCGTCGTCCTAATGCGGCTCAGCTGACGACCTTTTACCTCGCCATGTCGGTCGGCGGCGTTCTTGGCGGATTGTTCTGCGCCATCGTTGCGCCGTTGGTGTTCGACTGGGCCTATGAACACCCAATCCTGATCCTGCTCGCCGCCGCCCTTCTGACAACACGACCGCTGTTCCAGTTTGCGGGGGATTTGTGGGCAAGGGGCGGGCGCTGGCCGGTCATCGTCGGCCTGCTTGCGATTGTTCTGTCGCTGGCGGTCGATAACATGCTGCCCGGTCTGCCAAAGCCGCTGCCGCTGACGGCAAAGGTGGTCGGCCTTATCCTGATCATCGAGCTTGCGCTGATCGGCCTCGGCAATCGGATCGCCTACACGATGGGCCTCGCGGCCCTCATGCTCGGCCTTGGCGGCTGGACGATGATCTCGTCCTCGGTTCATGGCGGCGAGCGCGTCCGCAGCTATTTCGGTATTTACGGGTTCGGCTACGAAAAGGGCGGTGTGCGTACGCTGGTGCATGGCACGACCGTTCACGGCATGCAGGATTTGCGGCCGGGTCGGGAGCGCGATCCGCTCAGCTATTATGCGCCGGAATCGGGAGTAGGCCTCGCGATGCGCGACGTTGCCCGGCGCAAACCCGCTGCCAATATTGGCGTTGTCGGGCTAGGGAGTGGGACGCTCGCCTGTTATACTCGGCCCGGTCAGAACTGGCGCTTCTACGAGATCGACCCGGCGATGGAGCGCATCGCGCGCGATCCCGCCAAGTTTTCGTTTCTCCAGCGTTGCAATCCCACGGTGCCGGTCGAAATCGGCGACGCGCGGCTGACGCTGGCGCGCGAGGGCGGCGCACCCCTTGATCTGCTCGTCATCGACGCGTTCTCGTCGGATGCGGTGCCGATGCATCTCCTGACCCGTGAAGCATTTGCCGTCTACGCCAAGCGCCTGGCGCCCGACGGCGTGTTGATGGTCCATGTCTCGAACCGCTTCCTGAAACTGGAACCGGTCGTCGCAGCGACGGCGGCGTGGGGATGGCACATTGCCGCGCGCGACTATCAGCCCGGCGATGCCGAGAAGGACCATGCCTATTCGCATAGTTACTGGATCGCGCTGACCCGGGATCCTGCGGCACTCGACACCTTGATCGCATCGACAGGACGAGCGAAATGGACTGCGGTCGCCGCCCGGTCGGGGTTTGCCGGATGGACCGACGATTACGCCAGCATCCTGCCGCTGATCAAATGGACCAAATGATGCCGTCGATCATCACGTTTCAGGGCAAGACACCAAGGGTCCACCCGACGGCGTTCATTGCAGCGGGCGCCCGGTTGATCGGCGACATCGAGATCGGCCCCAACTCGAGCATCTGGTACAATTGCGTTCTGCGCGGCGACGTGAACAGCATTCGCATCGGCGCACGAACCAACATTCAGGACGGCACCGTCATTCACGTCGATTCGCCGACCTCGCGCGATCCGGCGGGGCATCCGACGATTATCGGCGATAACGTCCTGATCGGCCATATGGTCATGCTTCACGGGTCGGTGCTGCACGACGGGGCGTTCGTCGGACTGGGCAGTGTCGTCATGGACAGCGTCATCGAAACCGATGGGATGCTGGCCGCCGGGGCGTTACTCAGTCCGGGCAAGACCATCGGACGCGGCGAATTGTGGATCGGGCGACCGGCCAAGAAGCTTCGTGACCTGAGCGCTGAAGACATTGCCGGGAATCGCCTGGGCGTGGCGCATTACGCCGAACTGGCCAAGCTTCACGCCGTCAGCGGCTGATCGCATCCAGCCGTGCGGATTGCCGGTCGACGATCGTTTGAACGTCGGCTCGCGCCTTCACCAGTGGCGCAGGATCCAGACCCCGGTCGGTCGCAGTGGCAATCGCCGTGTCGAGATCGGTCAGCGCATCAAGCGTCGGTGCCCGTGCGATCTCAGCCGCCGACCGCGCGGATTGTGCGGTGATCCACGCTTCGCTGCCTTCGGGGCCAGACCGTTGTCCGGGGGGAAGCGCGCGATTGAACGCCGTATCTGCGGCGTTGGCCTGTGCCACCATACGGGCCGCCAGCGCGATCTGTGCGGGATCTATGTTCGCGGGCGGTGCGACCAGCGGCAGGTCATCCGGCCGCGTCGCCTCGACAGGGCGTGGCAGCAAGGACGGCGCGTCGATCTTGCTGATGCACCCCGAAAGCAGCACGGATACCAGCAGGAGCGAGGTGGCGGATACGGTTGTTTTCACATCCTTGCCCTATGCGTTGCTGCTCCTGTGTTCAACGGGGTTGCGTGGATCGATATGAGCGATTAGGGGACCGCTTCCCGCGCGCCCGTAGCTCAGCTGGATAGAGCATCAGACTACGAATCTGAGGGTCGGGCGTTCGAATCGCTCCGGGCGCGCCAGGGAATTCCAGACAACATGACAAGACCCGCGCCATTGCTGGCGCGGGTCTTGTGGTTTGTGCCGTTATTTCGGCGGATATGCGATGCCAAGCTGCGCCAGGTAGCTTGGGTATTTTTTCGGATCGTAATAGAATTTTTCCATCGACGGCCGCAGGCGCCGCATCGTTTCGGTGTTCAGCCAGATGGCCGGCGGATCGTTCGGTCCGAGGACGGGATCGTATTTCTGGTCTTTCAACTGGACGTTCTGCTGATAATCGCGGGCATCGGAAACCAGCTTCGGCGTGGTCATCAGGTCGAGGACCGTCATTGCCACGGCCTTTGCGCCCGCGACCGCGCCCTTGTGCGCGATCGGGGTCGCCATCGCGATTGCCGATGTCTTGTTATGACCGATCATGCTCGGGATGTTCGAGGGGAACCGTATGGTGATCGTCGGGACGTTCCACATGATGTCGCCGATATCGTCAGAGCCGCCGCCGGTCGGAATGCGTTGCACTTCGGGGCCGTTCATCTCGCCGATGGTCGTTGCGAGCGGTTTCAGCGGGCGCTGAAGGCCCGTTTGGACCGCCTTGGTGAAGGCCTGATCGTCGGCAGACCATTGCGGCATGCCGACCGCCTTGATGTTCGCATAGGCGGCGTCGGCCATCGGCTTGTTGCCGTAATTGGGGGCTGCATAGCCCAGGATCTGGCGGGTGACCGTCGTTTCGGTCGCCTTGGCCGCTGCCTCGGCAATCGTGTTTCCGGTCTCGTACAGGTCGCGTACTTGCTGGAAGCCGTTCTGGCGGAAGTAATACCAGACAGATGCCTTGTCGGGAACGACGTTCGGTTGGCCGCCGCCATTCGTAATCACGTAATGCGAACGCTGGCTGAGCGGCAGATGCTCACGCCGGTAATTCCAGGCGGTGTCCATGATCTCGACCGCATCCAGCGCCGAACGACCATCCCATGGGTTTCCTGCGGCATGCGACGTTCTGCCGTGAAACGTATATTCGACGGATACGAGTGCGTTGCTGCCTCCCAGCCCCCAGGACGTCGAGAAATCGCTCGAAACATGCGTGAAGATCGTGGCATCGACGCCCTTGAACAGGCCGGCCCGCACATAATAGGCCTTGGTGGCGAGCAACTCCTCCGCAATGCCGGGCCAGAGCATCAGGCGCCCCTTGATCTTGTGCTTGATCATCACGTCTTTGGTGGCGAGCGCGGCGGCGATGATGAGCGGCATGCCCGAGTTATGCCCCTCGCCATGGCCGGGAGCGTCTTCGACCATCGGCTTGAGTGTGGTCAAACCCGGATATTGCGAGACGCCGAGCAATCCATCGACGTCGCTGCCCAGTGCAATCAGGGGGCCGTCCGAACCCCAGGTTGCGGTCCAGGCGCTCGGAATCCCCGCAACGCCCTTTGTGATCTTGAAGCCGTTCTTTTCGAGGATCGCCGTCAGATACTCTTGCGTCTTGAACTCCTGGAAACCGGGTTCGGCAAAGCTGAACACCGAATCGACCATTTCCTGCACCAGCTTGGCGCGGCTATCGACACCTGCCGCCACCTCCTGCTTCAACGCCGTATCTGCTTCGGCGAACGCTGGCTGGATGGACGCGGAGAGTAGCGCGCTCGAGAGAAGTCCCGCGATCACCTTGCGGATTCTGGTCATTGTTCTGGTCCTTTTTCGGGGGGCGGATGAGCTTTTTTTAAATGTGCGTCAGGGTCGATATTTACTTTGCCGGGGCCACTGCGGGTTTTTCATAATCAATCCCCAGTTGCTCCAGATAAGAGCCGTACTTGTCCGGGTTATAATAGTACTTCTCCATTTCCGGGCGCATTTGGCGCATGATCTGGGTATTCAGGTGAATTGCGGGTTGGTCGGTTGCCGTGATGACCGGGTCGTATTTCATGTCTTTCAACTGGACGTTGTTGAAATAATCCTTGGCGCTGGCGATCAGGGTCGGTGTCGTCATCAGATCGAGGACCGTCATTGCCACGGCCTTTGCGCCCGCGACCGCGCCCTTGTGTGCGATCGGGGTCGCCATCCCGATTGCTGCCGTCACATGGTGGGGGATCGTGTTCGGGATGTTCGACGGAAAGCCGATCGTGATCGTCGGAACAGTCCACATGATGTCGCCGATGTCGTCCGATCCGCCGAAGTTGGCCGACCCACGCATTTCGGGTGTGGACAGCGGCATTACGGTTGTGCCGAGCGGCTGGACCTTGAACTGGTTTGCCTGCTGCACAGCCTTCGCGAACGCCTGGTCGGCTGTGCTCCATTGCGGCATGCCAACCAGCTTGATGTTTTCATAAGCGGCTTCGGCGATAGGCTTGTTCCCGAAATTCGGGGCAGCGTATCCCAAAATGCGGCGCGTGACCGTCGTTCCAGTGGCCTTTGCCGCCGCTTCCGAAATCTCGTTGCCGGTCTCAAAGAGCGTACGAATGGAATCGAAGGTCTGTTCGCGGAAATAGTACCAGACCGACGCGTCACCGGGCACGATGTTGGGTTGCCCGCCGCCGTTCGTGATGACGTAGTGCGATCGCTGCGACAGAGGTAGATGCTCTCGCCGCATGTTCCATGCGATATCCATCAACTCGACGCCATCCAGCGCGCTGCGTCCTGCCCAGGGCATGCCGGCCGCGTGTGCGGTCTTGCCGTGGAAACTATATTCGACGGACACCATGCCGGTAAGTCCGAGATTGCCATAGGCGGTGCCGAACGCCGAATTGACATGCGTGAAGATCGACGCGTCGACCCCCTTGAACAGCCCCGCGCGGACGTAAAACGCCTTGGTCGCAAGCAATTCTTCCGCGACACCGGGCCATAACATCAGGCGGCCCGGTATCTTGTTCTTGATCATGACGTCCTTGGCGGCGAGGGCGGCGGCCACCACCAGCGGCATGCCCGAGTTATGGCCTTCGCCATGTCCCGGCGCCCCTTCGACCAGTGGTTTGATTGCAGGCGATCCGGGAACCTGCGACAATCCGAGCAGGCCGTCGATATCGCTGCCAAGCGCGATGAGCGGTCCTCCCTCGCCCCAGGTCGCGGTCCACGCGGTGGGGATGCCGGCGACGCCGCGCGTGACTTTGAAGCCGTTCTTTTCGAGGATGCCGGTAATATATTCGGACGTCCTGAATTCCTGGAACCCGGGTTCGGCATAGCTGAAGATCTGATCGACCATTTGCTGCACAAGCTTGGCGCGACTATCGACGAGATCGGCGGCTTCTTTTTTGAGCTGGTCGCTGGCCGCCGCAGAGGCCGGTTGTCCCGCCATCGCGACCATCAAGGTCGCGAGCGACAACCAGGCAGTCCTTCTTGCGTGCGATTTTTTCATGATCCTGTCTCCCGGGTGTTTTTTTGCAGTCCGAATACCGATGGCAGGGCCGGAACGGGCGTTCACCCGTTCCGGCGTTCGCTGGCTTATAGGGAGAACCGAACCCCAAGGCGGAACACACGGCCCAGCACGTCGTAAAGGGCGCGGTTGGTCTGCGGGTAAGCCGGGGTGTTGTTCCCGGTCGGGCCGTTGCCGACGAGGACCGGATCGGTGTCGAAGAGGTTCTTCACGGCAAGGAAGACCTGCCCCTTCGCTGTGTCGATCTTGAACGAATAGTTGATGTTGAAATCGAGGTAGAAGGCGCCGGCGATCGAGTTCTGGTTCACCGTGCGATTGGCAACCGTCGAGACCGGGCAGCTGGTCGAACAGACCACGTAGCTGTTGTCATAGACACCGGCGCTGACGCCGCGTCCGATGAACTGCAGGCCGAGGCCTGAGTCCATGTCGTATCCGGCCGAAAGACGATAGGTCCATGTGGGCAGACCCCCACCATTCTGTCCGGCAGCCTCGGTCGGAACGTCGATGCCGTTGTTAGTGTAAAGACTGATAGCGTAGGATGCCAGGGCGCGCAGGCCCAGCGTACCCGGCCCGATCTGGCGACGATAGCTTGCCTCGAAATCGACGCCGCTCGTCTTTACGGTCACGAAGTTGATCGGCTTGATTTCTATGCTGGTGACCGCGAGCCCCGGGGTCGTTACACCACGGCCGCCGGTCGTCGAAATGAACGAACACGCGCTGGTGATGTTCAGCGTGTAACATTGGTCGATCAGGGTCTGGGCGGTGAGCGACGAGATCGCGCCGTCGAGCGTGATGTTGTAGTAATCGACCGAGAAGTTGAAGCCGGGCAGGAAGTTGGGCGTGAAAATCGCGCCTGCCGCATAGGTCTGGGCGATTTCGGGAACGAGTGCCGAGTTGCCGACCGTCGATTCGTTGAACTGGTCAGTGCGAGTTGCTGGTAAGCCGGCAACGATGGTTGGAACGTTAACCGTGTTCGTGCGGCCCACGCCAGGCGCGAACAACTCGCCCAGATTGGGGGCTCGAATATCGCGCGAGATGGTCCCGCGCAGCTTGATATCGTCGATCGGCTGCCAGGTCAGGCCAGCTTTCCAGGTCGTGACCGTGCCCGAGGTCGAGTAGTTGGTCGCCCGGACTGCGCCGTTGAAGTCTATTCCCTTGATGATGGGAACAACGGTTTCGAGATAGGCTTCCTTGACGTTATATTCGCCCTTGGTGGCCAGGTAGTTGCCATAGATCCAAGTGCCGGAAGTGACCCCGCCCGTGACGATCGGCTGAAACAACGGATCGACAAAGCCATCGACCGACTCATTGCGATACTCGGCGCCGAAGGCAATCGAAACCGGTCCTGCCCAGATGTCGAACAGGTTGTTCGTCGAGAAGTTGATCGCCGCCACATCCTGCGTCAGCTCCTGTGTCCGCAGCGGTTGCAGGCCATTGTACAGGACGTACGCGACCGCCGCCGGGTTCGCCGCACCCACGCCAAGCCGGTTCAGCGGAATGCATCCATTTGTCGGCGCGGTCAGTGTCGAGCGACAGGCAATGCTGCCGATCGCCAGGCCCGATGTGCCTTGATTGGCCGCCGTCACGAATACCGCATCGGTCGCCAGCGCCATGCGATTGATATTCCAGGCGTTCGTCAGCAACTCGTTCGTCTTGACGACACCCTTCTGATAATAAGCGTCCCAGCTCCAGTCGGCGCCGATCAGCCCGAACTTGCCGCTGGCTCCCGCGACGTAGCGAAAGACTTCACGCGTATTGTCGCTGCCCTGGGGCGGGATATCGATGTTGCTGGTACCGATCTGAATATTGTAGAGATTGTTTGCGACCATCGCGGCGCGAACTGAATCCGGCAGGTAGGCGTTGTCCTGACGGATGTTTACGCCGGTCGTCGGGGTCTGCTGGTAATAGCTCTGCCCCCGATATTTGCTGTAGGCGAACTGGCCGTAAATTTCGATCGCAGGCGAGAATTCATAGCTTAACCGTCCGAACGCACTTGATCGCTTTTCGGAAGGCAGCAATGTCGCGCTGCTCCGATGTCCAGCGCTGGTAATGTTATAATCACCGCCGATCATCCACTGGCCATTGATAGGGCCGAACAGGAGGTTGCTTGTAGTTGCTCTGCCGGTGGCAGGATTTATCAAGCCGAAATAGGTGCCGCGAACTGCGGCAAGTGCCGCTCCCGTCGCGGACACAGGGTTGCCCTGAGCATTGAGCAGTTGCCCTCCAGTTCCATTGCCGAGGGTGGCGCTGCCGATCAGGCCGCCGGGCGTGAACTGGCTGGTCCCGATCCTACCGGCAATGTAGCGCGCGGGACCGCATCCGGCGATGGGTGTGCCGGCAACATAGCCCGGCGGTGCGGTACATGTGCCCGCACGACCGTCAGTCGCCAGCCCTGCGGGATTGTCGATCTGGAAAAATCCGGAGTCGTTCCAGTCGCGGTCGATCGACTGGATGCCCTTTTGCGTGAACGTCTCGCCGCTCAGCAGGACATGGCCTTTGCCGCCCGCAAAGGGCATGCCGCCGGTTACCGAAATCTTGTGGTTCGGACCGTCACCATAGGTCGTGACGCCGTATTCATATTCTGCTTTCAACCCCGTGAACTTCTTGTCGAGGATGAAGTTGACGACACCCGAAACGGCGTCCGAGCCATAAGCCGACGACGCGCCACCGGTGACGACCTCGACCCGCTCGATCAGAGCCTGAGGGAAGGTGTTTACATCGACGGTGCCTGTTGTCGCCGACGCAACCGAGCGCTGACCGTCGAACAGCACCAGCGTGCGCACGGCGCCAAGGTTACGCAGGTTGACTGTATTGATACCCGCGGCGCCATTGCTGAGCGATCCGTTGCTGCTGGCCGCAGTACTGCTGCCGCGGACAGCAGGGAGTGTGTTGACGAAGTCGGAGATGTTGGCGGGCGCTTCCGACTTGAGCTCCTTGGTGCTGATCACGCTGACAGGGGTGGGGGCGTCATAGCCGTCGCGCACGATGCGCGAACCCGTAACGATGATATCTTCTCCCGGCGCGTCCGTTGCGACTTCGGCGACCGTCTGCGCCAAGGCAGGAGAAGAGAGTGTTGCAAAGGCCGTAATGGCCGTCGCTGCCAGCATCCGTGCATGTGCTGCGCGATTGAACGGTCGATCCGATTGACGACCGGCGCTGCGTGAAATTCCCATGGTAACCCCCTGAAGTGACGAATTTCCGCCATTTTTCAGGTATCCCCACTCCCGTTCCGGTCGATTGACGGTGCCTCCCCAGACGCCGTCGAGCCGGATTTGTGTATTGAAGCTAACACAAAAAACGCTAAAGTCGCCCGCAATTTGGGGGGTAATTATGCCATTTTTCGCGGTATTTCGTCATGAAGTGATGGGTTCGTGAAAGATTCTGTCGATCAGTCGCTCGATGATGCCGATTACCGAATCCTCCGTGCATTGTCCGAAGACGGTCGTGCATCCGATGTTGCAATCGGTGAGCGAATCCATTTGTCGAGCAGCTCTGTTGCCCGGCGTCGCAAGAGCATGGAGGAAAGCGGGATCATCGCCGGATATGATGCGCGGCTCGACATGGCCAAGCTGGGTTTCAGCGGCGTTGTCGTGGTTTCGATAGAATTGTCATCGCAGGCCGAAGGCGTGTTGCAGGAGTTCGAACGAGAGGTCGTCAAGTGCCCCTCTATTTCATATTGCGGCTTCGTGTCGGGCGACACCGACTTCCTGATCCTGATCCACGTCAGTTCGTTCAACGATTATGACACGATCTACCGACAGGAGTTGTCGATTTTGCCGCATGTTTCGCGGATCAGGAGCAGCTTCGTTCTGCGCCAGGTCGCCAGGCGGGTGAACCCACCCGCAATTCTGCGGACGCGTTAACGACGACATCCTGCCGTCTATTCATCATCAGCATCATCGGTGTCGTCGGATGCCTCGTCATCAATGCCCCCCACGTCTTCTTCTTCTTCAAGTGCGCGGTCGAGCTCTTCGATTATCTGGTCCAGCTGATCGGATGATGCGGTCAACTCGATCGTGTCGCCATTATCGTCCTCGATCGTGATGAGATAATCGTCCGCCGCGCGCGTGATGGTGAAACGTTCGAGCGATTTTCCCATGGTGATGTCCTTCAGCGATTTGGAGGCCTTAGCGCCCGGCGACGGCGATGGTTCCACGCTATGGGTTGCAGGGGTCAGGCCTGTGTCGAACGCTCGCGTTCGTACCGCAGTGCGTCGAGGATCTTTGCGCCCGCAAGCATCACCGAACCG
>JBDUBD010000137.1:0-5228 GCA_040004295.1 Sphingomonadales bacterium
TCAGCCGTGAGAGGGCCGCGTCCTAACCGCTAGACGAAGGGGCCGTCGAAGCGAGGCAGCGCCCTACGCGCTGGTTGGTCGCAGCGTCAAGATTTCGTGGAGCGAAATGCCGCGAGACGTCGATGCGCGTCCGCCCGCAGGTTCGCCCAGAAAAGACTGTAATCGAACACGTGGAAGTTATTGCCCGGCAGGATGTAATTCTTGATGTCTTTCGGTGGCGCGCCGATCAACAGGAAGCCCCGCTCGTCGCACCGCGCCGATAAACGCTTTTGCTCGAGTGTGGCCGACTTCAGATCTTCGGACGGGATGAGCGTTCCCAAATTCTGGTCTGCATCTGCAATGCCATCGGGCGTTCCGGTGATCGGATTCGTGCAGAGCATTTTGCTGCCGCGCCGAGACTTGCCGTCGAATCCCGTCGTCGCGTCGTAGGCTTCTGTCACCATGCTTGTGTCGGCGGGTTCGGCATAGCTTTGCCATGAGAGAATGCACTGGGCCTGATCAGGGCGCCCACAAGCGGGAAGTCCCATGGCCACGAGATCATGGTCCGTTGATATCGGCCAGCCGACGACATAGGCGGCAACGATACGGCGGGCGATCGGCTGCCCGGCGATTTTCTCGCGCAATAAACGCGTAAGATGCAAAGCACCCTGGCTGTGCCCGGCAAGAATGATCGGCTGATCTGCGGGAATGCTCGCGACAAACCGGTCGAATGCCAGCGTGACATCGCGATAGGCGGCATCGAGCGCCTTTGCCGATTCGGCCTGTGTCGTCAGAAACGCGCCGAACGTCGCCTGTCGGTAACGAGGTGCCCAGACTTCGCCGACGCCATTGAAAACACTCGCCTGGCCGCGGATGAAGGTTTCGGCGAGGTCTCGCGAACTCTTGTCATCCAAGGGGGCGTTCCATGCCGATCGGTCGAGAAAGCTGGTCGGGTGGATGAAGAAGACGGCGACCGTGCGCTGCTGCTTCGCTTCGGCAAACCCTGCCGGTCGCCATTCTGCGGGGTTGCCCGGCAGGTCGGGCCGGGCGTACCACATCGCCTTGTCGGCATAGATGTTCGGCGCCATCGCCTTTTGCTCGACGAAAGCTACCGATGGCACGAACGCGATGCGGGCGATCTGCTTGCCGAACAGTGCCCAGGCGATCCCAGCGAGGATCACCAGCGCGATCAGGAAGGCGACGACGTAAAGGAACTTGCGGGCCACGGGCGTTCCGGTGGTTGAAGGGCAGGGGGCATGCTGCTAGCCGCGCGCCCTTAGGGTTGTCTACAACCCGACCACCGAGGGCTTATGTCAGTCGATAGTACAACCGTCAGAAAGATCGCATCGCTCGCGCGCATCGCCATGCGTGATGACGAGGTCGAGGCGATGGTTCCCGAACTCAACAATATTCTCGCCTGGATCGAAGAGTTAGGCGAAGTCGACACATCCTCGGTCGAGCCGATGACGGCAGTGATCGCGAATACGTTGCGACTCCGTAACGATGTCGTGACCGACGGCAACGTCCGCGACCGTGTGCTTGCGAATGCGCCCGCGCCCGAACATGGCTTTTTCGGCGTGCCGAAGGTGATCGAGTAATGTCCGACCTGACTGATCTGGGTATCGCGGCAATCCGCGACGGTGTGCGCGATGGTGATTTCTCCGCGCGCGACGTCGCAATAGCGTTCATCGACAAGGTTGCCGCGGCGAAGGCGCTGAACGCGTTTCTCGTCGAGACGCCGGATCATGCGCTTGCGGCGGCGGACGCAGCAGACGCAGCGCGTGTTTCGGGTGATCTGAAGCCGATGTCGGGCGTGCCCATCGGCATGAAGGATCTCTTTTGCACCGAGGGCGTCGCCACGACGGCGGCGAGCCACATCCTCGAAGGGTTTACGCCGACCTATGAATCGACTGTTTCGGGCAAGCTCTGGGCGGCGGGCGCGGGGATGCTCGGCAAGCTGAACATGGACCAGTTCGCGATGGGATCGTCGAACGAAACCAGTGCGTTCGGCAATGTCATTTCACCCTGGCGGCGCAAGGATGGCGGCAATGCCGCACTGGCGCCGGGCGGTTCGTCGGGCGGTTCTTCAGCGGCGATTTCAGCACGATTGTGCCCGGCAGCGACCGGCACCGACACCGGCGGATCGATCCGCCAGCCTGCGGCATTTGTCGGCATTTCGGGCATCAAGCCGACCTATGGCCGCTGCTCGCGCTGGGGTGTGGTGGCATTCGCAAGTTCGCTCGATCAGGCGGGGGCCATGGCGCGCGACGTGCGCGACTGCGCGATCATGCTGGGGGCGATGGCGGGATTCGACCCCAAGGATTCGACCTCGCTCGAACTGCCAGTGCCCGATTGGGAAGGCGCACTGTCGGGCGACCTTCGCGGCAAGCGCATCGGCATTCCCAAGGAATATCGCGTCGATGGCATGCCCGCCGAGATCGACGCACTGTGGGAACGCGGCATCGCGTGGGTCAAGGACGCGGGCGCAGAGGTCGTCGAAGTCTCGCTGCCGCACACGAAATATGCGCTCCCCGCTTACTACATTATTGCGCCCGCCGAAGCATCGTCGAACCTCGCCCGCTATGACGGTGTGAGGTACGGTCTGCGCGATCTGCCCGAAGGGGCGGGCCTGCAGGACATGTACGCCGCGACGCGCGCCGCCGGGTTCGGCAGCGAGGTTCGCCGCCGCATCATGATCGGGACTTATGTCCTGTCGGCAGGGTTTTACGACGCATATTTCACACAGGCCTCGAAGGTCCGCAGCCTGATTGCGCGCGATTTCGACGAAGCCTGGAAGTCCTGCGACCTGCTGCTCACCCCGACCGCGCCGAGCGCGGCGTTCGCGCTGGGCGAAAAGAGCGCCGATCCGCTGGCGATGTACCTCAACGACGTGTTCACCGTACCAAGCTCGCTTGCGGGCCTGCCCGCGATGTCGGTGCCCGGCGGGCTGGACGGGCAGGGGCTGCCGCTGGGCCTACAGGTCATCGGCAAGGCGCTCGACGAGCAGGGTGTGTTGAATGCCTGTCTCGCGATCGAGGAACGCGCCGGATTCACCGCCCGCCCCGAGACCTGGTGGTAACGATACGCCGCATCGATACCGGCCACACGCCGGGCCAATGACTGTGCGACAGCTTTTGTGCTGGTTTGCCGACAGACCGGTTGCTGCCCTGCCGCTTTTCGCCCTGGCGGCGCTGGAACGCGTGGTCTGGGCGCTCGCGGGTCACATGCAGAACCTCGATACCGAGCTGCGCAACGTGGCGATTTATTGGGGATCGACCGGCGTAATGGCCGATGCCTTTCGCGTGGGGAGCGGTCCGACCGCGCATGTCGGCCCGCTACCGCCGATCGTACCGGGCATCGTGTTCCGGGCATTCGGTGCCGATTCGCGGGCCGGTACGCTGCTGCTCGTTGCACTGGGCACCCTGGCCATCGTCGCGACCGCGCTTGTCCTCAGCCGCGTTTTTGCCAGGCTGGGGACGCCCGCTGCCCTTCGTGGCACAGCGGTGCTGCTGATCTGCCTTCTTCCCCTGCATCTCGAACTCGAGGCGCGCTCGCTGCGCATTTACGAGAACGGGTATGCGGCGCTCGCGCTTGCGGTGCTTCTGCTCGCCGTCCTGCGGCTCGATGTCGGCAGGGCGATCGACGTCAAGGACATGGTTGGCATGTCGGCATTCGCGGCCTTGATCCTCGCCTTGTCGCCGACCGCCGGGTTCTGCGCGATTGCTATGCTCGGTGTCCTCGCGCTCAGGCGCCTGGACTGGACCGGGCGCTTGAGGGCGGCTGCCTTGCTTTCGGTCATCGTCATCGCGGCCAACCTGCCTTGGGCGCTCCACAACCGTGACACGCTGGGCGACATGGTGTGGACGCGCGATAATTTCGGGCTGGAATTCGCAATCGGCACGCATCCCGCCGCCGTCGATCCGGTCGATCCCGCCGCAACCTATCTCGCCAGGCTCGCGGAAATCCATCCGCATGGCAGCGACCCGGCCTATCGCGCCATGCGCGCGGCGGGAGGCGAACTGGCGTACGCGCGAAAGCTTGGCACAGAGACCTGGGCCTGGGTCTTCGCGCATCCGGTCGATGCCTTGACGATATGGGCGCGGCATTGGCGCGAATTCTTTTTCCCGCCGCCGTGGATGTGGTTTCACACGGCCCCGCCCGATGCGACCACTCCTGCGCGGATCATCATGGTCGATGCGATCGCCGTGTTGGCGCTGGTCGGTCTTGCCGGTGCCCTGGCGCGGCGACAGTGGCTGTTTCTCTATCTCGTTCCGCCGGTGGTGCTGCTGCCGCTGCCCTATCTTCTGTCCCAGCCGCTGGTCCGGTACCGCTATGTCATCGCCAGCCTGCTCATTTTCCTCGCGGCCGATTGCCTCGCGCGGTTGACGGGACGGGGGCATGGCGCGCTAAAGCGCGTTGCATGACGACGCAGACCGACAGCACGTACCGCATCAAGGGCGCAACCGGCGATTGGGAGGTCGTGATCGGCCTGGAGGTCCACGCCCAGATCACATCGAAGGCAAAGCTCTTTTCGGGTGCCGCCACCGAATTCGGTGCCGAGCCGAACACACAGGTCTCGCTGGTCGATGCCGCGATGCCGGGCATGTTGCCGGTGCCGAACGCCGAATGTGTGCGACAGGCCGTGCGCACGGGCCTTGCAATTGACGCGCAGATCAACCGGTGGAGCCGGTTCGACCGCAAGAATTATTTCTATGCCGACCTGCCGCAGGGGTACCAGATCTCGCAGCTCTATCACCCGATTGTCGGCGAAGGCTCGCTGACCGTGACCACGGACGAGGGCACCAAGACGGTCGGCGTCGAGCGCATCCACATCGAACAGGACGCGGGCAAGCTGATGCACGACCAGCATCCGACGATGTCCTATGTCGATCTCAACCGCTCGGGCGTCGCGCTGATGGAAATCGTGTCGAAGCCCGAAATGCGCTCGCCCGCCGAGGCCGGCGAATATGTCCGCAAGCTGCGCCAGTTGCTCCGCTACGTCGGCAGCTGCGACGGCAACATGGAACAGGGGTCGATGCGCGCCGACGTGAACGTCAGCGTCCGCAAGCCCGGTGACGAATTCGGCACCCGTACCGAGACCAAGAACGTCAACTCGGTCCGCTTCATCCAGCAGGTCGTCGAGATCGAGGCGCGACGCCAGGTCGATGTCATCGAAGGCGGTGGCAAGATCGTTCAGGAAACCCGCCTGTTCGACCCCGACAAGGGCGTCACCCGCTCGATGCGGTCGA
>JBDUBD010000053.1:0-17184 GCA_040004295.1 Sphingomonadales bacterium
GCGGACATGGCTTCACTCAAGACCCTCATCGGCGAACAGGTCGTTCGAGGAATCGTGATCGGTCTGCCACTTAATCTCGACGGTAGCGACAGCCCGCGGACACAATCGACGCGCTCTTTCGCCCGCAATCTTGAGATATTGGGCCTGCCGATCCTGCTGTGGGACGAGCGCTGGTCGACCGCCGCCGTTACCCGCACGCTGATCGAGGCCGACGCGAGCCGCGCCCGCCGCGCAGACCTCATCGACAAGCTTGCGGCAAGCTACATCCTGCAAGGCGCGATCGACCGCCTCGCAAGTTAGCTTAGACGTACGAAACCGAGATTTTCCTGCGTCGCATACGCATCTCCGCACTGATGGCGCCGAAGCCGAGGATCATCATGCCCCATGTGGTAGGCTCGGGGACGGCATTCGTCAGCGGGAAGAACCTGAAGGGACCCGTCCCAGATCGCCCGTCTCCGTTGAAGGTGACTTCACCGCCGCTGAACAGTGCAAGGTCCGCCAATGTCGGCAACCGTGACACAACACCTGGAAGCGACGTGGTGTCGTAGAAAAAGCTGAAGCTGATCACTGTCCCCGCTGCATCGGTAAACGTGACGCGACGACCGTTCGGCGTGTTTTCCACGATCCCCGTCGGCGGGCCAAGGTCGTAGAAGACCGTTGAATTTGCAGGAGTCCCGAATGCCATCAAATTCGACGTCGGATCAGTAACTGTAATCGTGAAAATATCGCCGGCATTTGCAAAGGTGGTCGTGTTTCCAGTCGTGCTGGTGGCAAGGGCATCGCTGTCGTAGCGCAGGTCGAGCGCGAACTCCTGTCCGCGCCGGTCACCTATCGTGAAGGTTCCGATCGCGCCGACATGGACCAGCGCGGCCACCGCCTGCTGGGACGACGCCAACGCCGCGACTGTCAACGCCGCCAATACACCCTGATGCACTTTCATCGCGCCCACTCCGAAAAACGAGTTTGAAATCAGACGGTTACAATCCACCTAACTGACTTGCGACCAAGTTTTCCCCTGATCCGCGCGATCCTCCTTTTACATCCTATTATAATTACTTGGTGGTTGCCACTTGAAACTGGTTGCTGATCAAAACCGGACTTACTCGAATGGTATTGCAAGTTTGTTCTTTTTATGTTCTCATTGCTTAATGGCGAACAGAGCAATCCGGGGAGCAACCGAAAACAAGGAAAGTAGCCGTTTCAGCCTACCCGAACGCATACACGACGGAGACTGGCTGGACGATATTGTGTTGGTCGATGGAGCGACCCCGCCGATCCGAACCACGGTGACGGTCGAGAAGCCCAGGACGATAATTACGCGTAACAAGTCCCCCGACATTCCGTTCGACCGGTCGATCAACGCCTATCGCGGGTGTGAGCACGGCTGCATCTATTGCTTTGCCCGTCCGACGCATGCGTTTCACGACCTGTCGCCCGGCATCGATTTCGAGACAAAGCTGTTCGCCAAGCCTGATGCGGCGATCCTGCTGCGCGCCGAATTGTCGAAGCCGTCGTACAAATGCGGCCCCATCGCGATGGGCACCAATACCGACCCCTATCAACCGATCGAACGCGACTGGCGGATCACCCGCGCCTGTATCGAAATCCTCGCCGAAACCGATCATCCCCTGATGATCACGACCAAGTCCGACCGCGTGACCCGCGACATCGACTTGCTCGGCGCCATGGCGGCAAAGGGACTGACATCGGTGATGGTGTCGGTAACATCGCTCGACCCGAAGATTGCGATGACGCTGGAACCACGCGCGCCCACGCCGCGCAAACGGCTGGCCGCAATCCGCGCGCTCAGCGACGCCGGCATTCCGGTCATGGTTTCCGTGTCGCCACTGATCCCCGCAATCACCGACCATGAGACCGAATCTATCCTCGAAGCCGCTGCGGAGGCCGGTGCAAAGCGCTGTTCATTCATTCCGGTACGCTTACCGTTCGAGGTTGCACCGCTTTTCCGTGCCTGGCTGGACACGCATTATCCCGACCGCGCGGGCAAAGTGATGTCGATCATCAATGACATTCGTGGTGGTCGCGACAACGACCCGCGTTTCGGTGAACGGATGCGGGGCTCCGGCCCATGGTACGACCTGATGCTCGCCCGCTTCAAACGCGCACGTCGGAAGTATGGACTGGACGGGGAATGGCTCCCGCTGCGGACGGACCTGTTCCGTCCGCCAGCCGGTGCACAGGGGCGATTATTCTGAGGGTCAGGCCGCTAGTCGGTAATCCTTGTACTTCGCCCGTAATTCAGATTTCAGGATCTTGCCGGTGCCCGTGTGTGGCAGACTATCGACGAAAACGATCTCGTCGGGCAGCCACCATTTCGCAACATGGCCCGCGAGATATGCTGTGATCGCCTCGGCGCTCACATCGCTGCCCGCCTTGCGCACGACGAGGAGGATCGGCCGCTCGTCCCATTTGGGATGATAGACGCCGATTGCCGCTGCTTCCTGCACCCCAGGGCAGCCGACAGCGGCGTTTTCCAGATCGACGCTCGAAATCCATTCGCCTCCGGACTTGATGACGTCCTTGGCCCGGTCCGTAATCTGCATCGTCCCGTCGGTATGGAGAATCGCGACATCGCCGGTGTCGAACCACTGGTCGGCATCGACGGCATCGGCCTCTGCCTTGAAATAGCGCTTAATGACCCAAGGGCCGCGAATATGCAGTCGTCCCGACGATGCCCCGTCGCGCGGCAGATTATTTCCCTCGTCGTCCTTCACGCAGAGTTCGACGCCGAACGGAATCTGACCCTGCTTGGCCACATGGTCGAGCTGCTGGTCGTGTGTCATATCGTGCCAGGTCGGCGGCGGTGCACCGGCGGTACCGATCGGAGAGGTCTCGGTCATCCCCCAAAGATGTTTGACCTCGATGCCCATTCCCATCAACCGTTTGATCATCGCGCGCGGCGCGGCCGATCCGCCGATAGTGACCTGTTTCAAATACTCTGGAGCCTCTCCAGTCGCATCCATGTGCTGGAACATTCCGAGCCACACGGTCGGCACCCCCGCCGAATGCGTGACTTTTTCGGAATTCATCAGGCCGCACAGGACCGTCGGCTCGTTGACCGTCGCATAGACCATCTTGGCCCCTGCCAGGGCTGCCGCAAAAGGCAGCCCCCAGGATGCAGCATGGAACATCGGCACAATCGGTAACATCACCGAATTCGACGAAAGATTGAACACCCATGGCGCCACCTCGGCCATGGCGTGGATCATCGTCGAGCGATGCTCGTACAACACGCCTTTGGGATTGCCGGTCGTGCCGCTGGTATAGCAGAGCATGCAAGGATCGCGCTCGTCGCCGGTCGTCCAGATGAAATCGCCGTCCTGCGCCGCAATCAATGCGGGAAAGCCGTCGTCGGCATCGAACGCCACATAATGTTCGACGCTGGTCAGGTGCGGCTTCAGCCGCTCGACAAGCGGCGCAAACTGCAGGTCGTAAATCAGGACGCGGTCTTCGGCGTGGTTGATGATGTAGATGAGTTGCTCGTCGAACAGACGTGGATTGAGCGTGTGGATCACCCCGCCCATGCCGATCGTTCCGTACCAAGCGACCAGATGGCGGCTGTGGTTCATCGCCAGCGTTGCGACACGATCGGTCGGCTTCAAACCCATTGCTACCAGTGCTAGCGACAGGCGACGTGCATCGCGTGCAATGCCTGACCAGTTCGTTCGCTCGATGTTGTCCGCAGACCACCGGGTAACGATTTCGCGGTCGCCGTGTTCGCGTTCGGCATGGTCGATCAGATGCGTCACGCGCATCGACCAATCCTGCATCCTTCCGAGCATAGCCCGTTCTCCTGACTGTTTTATGTTTTACCCCACAAGAGCCAGACGCGGCATCTCATACGGTGCCAGGCTAATGTCGGCGATCCCGTCCATCCGCGCAATGCCGTCTGCCATTTCACCGTCGATCAGGAAATCGCGACCGATCAGGACGTCGGCGGTCCCGCCCTGCTGCAAGGCAACCCGCAGGATGATTTCGCTCCGGCCACCGCGCACCAATGTTGCCGATAACGCACGGACGGGCTCGATCCGGTCGATCCCGATCACCGCTTTCAGGCGGGCATTGCTTGCCAGGCTGTCGAGCCGTTGCGCCTTGCGAACGGTAACGCGCGGCACTTCCTCGCCCGGTTGCCGTTCGAGCTCGACGTTGAGCAGGGCGCATCCACCGTTACGACCCAGCTCTTCGAGCGCGGTTGCCGCATCGTCATCGAAGCAGTTGGCCTGGAACTGGCCGGTCTCATCGCTCAACGTTGCCGACAGGAAACGGTTACCGCGCTTCGACGTGCGCCACCGCGCCTCCTCGACCAGTGCCGCCATCGTCGCGCTCGTACGGCCCTCGCCTCCGGCGGAAGACGCAAGCGAGGTGAAATTGCGTGCACCATGGCTGTTGGCGACATGCCGGAACCGGTCGACCGGATGCGCCGAAAAGTAAAAGCCGAACGCCTCGCGCTCTGCCGACATCCGCTCCGCCATCGACCAGACGGCGCTGGTCGGCAGTTGGACAGCGACGACCGATGCCTCGCCTTCGCCGAACAGGCCACCCTGCCCGCTCGTGCGCCCTTCCTCTGCACGTGACGCAACCGCGAGAAGTGTCTCGGCTACCGCGAACACGCCTGCACGGTTCTCATCGAGAGCATCGAGCGCGCCCGCGCCTGACAAGCTCTCGATCTGCCGCCGGTTGACCAGCCGCGCGCTGATACGGTTTGCAAAATCATCGAGCGACTTGAACGCGCCATTGTCCTGTCGCTCGACGCACAGTTGCGCCATTGCCGCCTCTCCCACACCCTTCAGCGCGCCGAGTGCGTAGCGCACGGCCAGCCCGTCCTCGGTTGCCTCGACAGTGAAATCGGAGCTGCTGCGGTTGATACACGGTGCCAGACACTTCACGCCCATGCGCCGCATGTCGTCGGCAAAGATCGCCAGCTTGTCGGTATTGCCCAGATCGAACGCCATCGACGCGGCAAAGAAATCCTCGCGGTAGTGCGCCTTCACCCAGGCGGTCTGGTAGGTGAGCACGGCATAGGCAGCCGCGTGGCTCTTGTTGAAACCATAGCCTGCGAACTTGTCGATCAGGTCGAACAGCGAATTCGCCTGCGTCCTGCCGATGCCGTTGCGCCCGCAACCCTCGACGAAACCCGCGCGCTGCGCATCCATCTCCGCCTTGATCTTCTTGCCCATTGCACGGCGCAAAAGATCGGCATCGCCCAGCGAGAAACCCGCCAGAATCTGCCCGGCCTGCATCACCTGTTCCTGATAGACGAAGATGCCATAGGTTTCGGCGAGGATTCCCTCGAGCAGCGGGTGCGGATACTCCAGGATCGCACGACCGTTCTTGCGATCGGCGAACATCGGAATGTTGTCCATCGGACCCGGCCGGTAGAGAGCGCCAATCGCAATGATATCGCCGAATGCGGTCGGTCGCACCTGCGCCAATGCGCGCCGCATCCCTTCGGATTCCATCTGGAACACGCCGACCGTGTCGCCGCGCTGGAGCAGCGAATAGACCGCCTCGTCGTCCCAGCCCAGCGTATCCAGATCGGGCCTATGTCCCTCGCGTGCCTCAATCAGATCGAGCGCGCGATGCAGGACGCTGAGCGTCTTCAGCCCCAGAAAGTCGAACTTCACGAGGCCCGCCGCCTCGGCATATTTCATGTCGAATTGCGTGACCGGCATGTCCGACCGGGGATCGCGGTAGAGCGGCACGAGCTGATCAAGGGGGCGGTCGCCGATGACGACGCCAGCTGCGTGTGTGGAACTGTGCCGTGGCATCCCTTCCAGCTTCATCGCCAGATCGAACAGACGCCGGACACCGGGGTCGTTCTTGTATTCGGATGCGAGCTCCTGAATCCCGTTGAGCGCGCGTTTCAGATCCCACGGGTCGGTCGGGTGATTGGGAACGAGCTTGGCCAGACGGTCGATCTGGCCGTAGCTCATCTGAAGCACCCGCCCGGTGTCCTTCAGCACGGCGCGGGACTTCAGCCGTCCGAAGGTAATGATCTGGGCGACATGATCGCGTCCGTATTTCTTCTGGACGTAGCGGATCACTTCTTCGCGTCGCGTTTCGCAGAAATCGATGTCGAAGTCGGGCATCGACACACGCGACGGATTGAGGAAGCGTTCGAACAGCAAACCGAGTTTGAGTGGATCGAGGTCGGTAATCGTTAGCGACCAGGCCACGACCGACCCAGCACCCGAGCCGCGCCCCGGCCCAACCGGAATCCCTTGTGCCTTCGCCCATTTGATGAAGTCGGAAACGATCAGGAAGTAGCCGGGAAATCCCATGCCCGCGATGACATCGAGTTCGAAATCGAGCCGGTCGCGATAGACCTGTGCATCGACGGCGCCCGCCTTTTCCAGTCGCAGATCCAATCCCGCATGCGCGTCGCGTCGCAGTTGCGCGGCCTCGGCCTCGCGGTCGCCGGCAAGGCTGGGCAGGATCGGCTTGCGACTCGGCGCCGCCACCGCGCAACGCTGCGCCACGATACGGGTGTTCGCCAGCGCATCGGGAAGATCGGCGAATAATGCCGCCATGTCTCTTGCCGGTTTCATCCATGCCTCGGGCGACGATTTAACCCGGTCCTGACTGTCGACGTAAGTCGACCCCGCGATGCACAGCAACGTGTCATGCGCCTGATGGAAGTCGGCATCGGCATAGCAAACCGGATTTGTCGCCACGATCGGCAGCGCTCGCGCGTCTGCCAGGGCGATCAGGTCTTTCTCCGCTGCCTTCTCGTCATCATTCTTGCGCCGCGAAACCTCGATGTAGAGCCGATCGCCGAAGATCCCCTGCAGCCGGTCGAGATAGGCTTCTGCCGCAGCCTGCTGCCCGCCACTGAGCAAGCGAACCAGCGCGCCTTCCGCCCCCGCAGTCAGCGCGATCAGCCCTGAGGAATGCGCCTCCAGTTTGTCGAAATCGACATGTGCGTCCTCTTCGACCGGGCGATCGAGATGCGACGCCGACACGAGTGCACAAAGGTTTTCATAGCCCGCCATGTCCTGCGCATAGAGCGCGAGCCAGTCGATCTGTCCGAGCCGGTCGGGCCGCGCCACCGCAAGCAGTGTCGCGATGATCGGCTGGACACCCTTCTTCGCGCAGGCCTCGCTGAACGGCATGACACCGTAGAGCCCGTTGCGATCACAGATCGCCACCGCAGGATAGTCGAGCGCCCGCGCCTTTGCCGGAATGTCCTTGGGGTCGATCGCCCCCTCGAGCATCGTGAACGATGAAAAGACACGAAGCGGAACGAACGGCGCAGTTGGCATGGTTTACTGTGCGCGAATCGCCGCGATTCGCATAGGCACTAGAGCAGCTTTTCGATCGCGCCCTTCAGGCTTTCCGGCTTGTCGGTCGGAGCATAGCGCGCAACGACCTTGCCAGCCTTGTCGACCAGGAATTTTGTGAAATTCCACTTGATGCCCTGGCTGCCGAGCAGGCCGGGCTTTTCCTTCTTCAAATGCTTGAACAGCGGGTCGGCACCATCGCCGTTGACCTCGACCTTGGCGAGAACCGGAAAGCTGACGTCGTAGGTCAGCGAACAGAAATTCGCGATTTCCTCTGCGTTCCCGGGCTCCTGCCCGCCGAACTGGTTGCACGGAAAGCCCAGTACCGTCAGCCCTTTGGGGCCAAATTCGCGCGAAAGCGCCTCCAGTCCTTCATATTGCGGGGTAAAACCGCACTTGGACGCGACGTTAACAATCAACATCGGTCCATCGACCGCACTCAATGGCATCTCGGTGCCGTCGGCACGCTTGACCGTATAGTCCTTGGCAGTCATTGGCCCTCCCCTTCGCTCGTATCGCGATTGGGTATCATCCGGACATGATCGACGCAAAGACCGATTCGGACACGCCGAAACGTAGCTGGCGGCGTCGCTTGCGTTGGCCGGTCGCAATCCTGCTGATTTTGGGTTTCCTGCTTTTCGACGTTGGGCCGACTGTCCCCGATCCCGGTCCGCCGAGTGCGGGTCAGGCCGACGAGACGCGTGTGGTGGCGCAGCGGACACGTTATGCCTTGAGTGCCGGAAACGGGCGCGCGTTCCTGACCTTCACCGCCAAGGAACTGAGCGGCGCGGCAGTGCTCGCGAGCAACCTGCGCAGCTTCGGCCAGTTCGATGCACAACTCACAGCCGGAAAGGCCCGGTTCCGCATGAGCCATCGTCTACTGGGGCCGATCTGGATTAACCTGTCGGGTGACGTCGCGACCACGACCAAGGGATTCCCGCCGGTACACCTACGCCTCGGTCGCCTGCCGCTTGGCGAAACGCTCAGCCATCTCGTTATCCGCTTGGCACGACGCATAATGTCGTGGCGCGGCGTGAAAACTCCGCCGCTCGATGCGCTGGTCAACGGCGTCACCGTGACCCCTGCAGCAATCACTGCCAATGTCTTCCTGCCCGGATCGAGCGATGTCGGACGGGGACTTGTCGGCTTGCGCCACACACCGGTCGATCCGGTGGCAGCGGCACGCATCTATTGCTTCATCATGGCCCGTGAGGCGCAGGAATCGACCGGTGATTTCGCCCAGGTGGTAAACCGGGCGTTCGCCGCCCCGTCAGGCCTGACCGACCCCGTCGAGACAAACCGCGCAGCCTTCGTTGCGATTGCCGCCTATACCGTCGGCTCCGAAGCGATGCGACTGGCGAATGGCATGCAGGCGCATGTCGCAACATGTCCGCAGGCCCAGCGCGCCGCGCTGATCGTCGGACGCGACGACCTGCCCAAACATTGGAGCCTGTCGGCGGCATTGTCGGTGACGCTCGGCGATGACGTCAGCACTGCGATGGGCGAATGGAAGGAATTGTCCGACAGCCGACCGAATGGCACCGGATTTTCCTTCGTCGATCTCGCTGCCGACCGGTCCGGTCTCGCCACCGCCCGACGTGCGACCGATCCGGCAGGCGCAAGCGCGTTCGCCGCCCGCCTGCGCAAGGCAACGCCCGAACAGATCATCCCCATCGGCGCGCTCGCGCTGTCCGAAGGGCTGAGCGAAGCCCAGTTCGTCACGCGCTTCGGCACCATCGACAGCAAGGCATTCGCGGCGGCCACCGCCCGCGTCGATCAGGTCATCGCGCGCACCGTGGGGGAATAACCCGCTCGCCTAATCCTGCCGCTGCATCGACCGTATCGAACGCCGTGACAGGTAATCTCCAAGACGTGCAAATCCCGATTTCTTGACAAAATCAGTCGCGGCCTGTCGTCGTGCCGTCGCCAACCCGCCGCTGATCAGGATGGCGGGGAAGAAGATGAAATTGTTGAGCATCGCGTCGGCACCCGCCAGCAGCACGATCAGGCCCAGTGCCGCCGGGCCAGCGAGCGGCAACCGCGCGTGGTTCAGCACGGTGCGCAATGGGCCGAAGACGATCGGCAAAAAGATCAGGACAAAGCCGATCAGGCCATATTGCCCGATCATCATCAACGGAAAGCCCCAGGGTCGCGTCCCGGCCGAATGCCACCAAAACCAGGTGCCATAGCCCATCACAAAATGTTCGCGGATGATGGGCAGGACGCGCAATTCCTGTGTCACCCGCCACGGCAGGGATCCACGTCCCGCGGCGCGCATCGCATCGGCGACATGCTGACCGATGCCGCCGATTGCGGCGACCTTGTTCACCGGAAGCAACCCCGTCATCAGGCCGACGGCGACAATACCGAGTCCCACAATCGCAATTTGCCAGAGCCATCGCGGTACTGAAACTCGGACGGTCAGCAGCACTACTCCCACGGCGAGCAACGCGACGGCACCGGCCGACTGGCTGGCGACGCTGGTCGCAACAAGAATGCCCGCAAACAGCCACGACCGGGAATCCGGGCCGGCCCGCATGAACGCGGCAAGCGCGGCCATTGCCATCCAGATCCCGTATTGATTGCCGTCTTCAAAAAGCAAACTGGGCCGGAAACCGAAATAGCGGTCTGCACCGACGAACTCATAGGGTGCGCGGCCATAGAGCGAATGGTAGAACAGCGGGCCGTGGACACCCTCGATTATCGCTGCGGGGATTAAGACAAGTCCCGCGATCATGAGCGCGCGAAGGAAAGCGTCCCGATCGTCAGACGCTTTAAAATACAGCCTGCCAAGCCACCAGCTCAGCCCCCAGGTGCTGGCGAAATACCAGGCGGAATCATCCGACAATGGAAATTCATTCGACAAATATTGCCCCTGCACAAGCGGCCAAAGGCAGAAAGCAATGACAAACACGTCGAGCGCTGCGGGGCGCATCGCGCGCCACCGTCGCCAGTCGAAGATCAGGCTGTAAGCTGCGGCCACCAGCGGGACGACAGCGGCTTTCGTAACCAGCATCTGCGACGGAAGCGTCAGTCCGATGATTTCGATAGGCAACCAGTTGGAATTCACGACCGGCGGATAGACACCGACCGGCAGCAGCAACCACCCTGCAAAATAGGTTGCGAACACCGCATCTCGCGGCTTCAGGAATACAAAGGCGAAGGCGGCGAGCGCCGCATAGGACGCATAGATCGTCGTCAGCAGCGGTGCAGTCATCGGCAGCCCCGGCGCAGGGAGCTCGCAGGATCGTTGCGCCGGGTCGCCAAATTACTCGACCACGCGGATCGACAGTTCGCGCAACTGCTTTGCGGTCGCAGGTGCCGGTGCGTTCATCATCAGGTCTTCCGCCTTCTGGTTCATCGGGAAGACAATAACTTCGCGGATGTTCGGCTCGTCGGCGAGGAGCATGACGATGCGGTCGATGCCCGGCGCGGAACCTCCGTGGGGTGGCGCGCCCAGCTTGAACGCGTTGATCATTCCCGCGAAATTGGTATCGACCTGCTCCTGCGTATACCCGGCGATCTCGAACGCCTTGTACATGATATCGGGCCGGTGGTTCCGGATCGCGCCCGACGACAGCTCGATGCCGTTGCAGACGATGTCGTACTGATAGGCGAGGATATCGAGTGGATCCTTGGTCTCCAGCGCTTCCATCTCGCCCTGCGGCATCGAGAAGGGATTGTGGCTGAAGTCGATCTTTTTCGCGTCCTCGTCGTACTCGAACATCGGGAAATCGACGATCCAGCAGAATTCGAAGCGATCCTTGTCGATCAGGCCGAGTTCGGTGCCGACCCGCGTTCGCGCTGCACCCGCCAGCTTCGCTGCTGTTGCTTCGGGGCCTGCTGCAAAGAAGATGCCGTCGTCGGGGCCAAGACCCAGTGCCGCGATCAACTTGGCCGTCGCCGCTTCGCCATGGTTCTTGGCGATGGGACCGCCCGCTTCGCCGCCCTTTTGAGTCATGTAACCGAGACCGGCATAGCCCTCTGCCTGCGCCCAGCTGTTCATGTCGTCGAAGAATTTGCGGCTCTTTTCCGCCGTCTTGGGCGCCGGGATCGCGCGCACGACGCCGCCCTCGGCAACAATGGACGCAAAGCGGCCGAACCCACTCTCGTGGAAATGTCCCGAAACGTCGGTAATGATCAGCGGATTGCGCAGGTCGGGCTTGTCCGACCCGTATTTCAGCATCGATTCGCGATAGGGAATGCGCTGGAAGGGCATCGCGCTGACGCTGCGGCCCTTGCCGCCGAAGTTCGCGAACTCCTCGAACACGCCGTGAAGAACCGGCTCTATCGCGTTGAAAACATCGTCCTGCGTAACATAGCTCATCTCGAAATCGAGCTGGTAGAACTCGCCCGGCGAGCGGTCGGCACGCGCATCCTCGTCGCGGAAGCATGGCGCAATCTGGAAATAGCGGTCGAACCCGGCAACCATCAGAAGCTGTTTGAACATCTGCGGCGCCTGCGGCAGCGCGTAGAATTTGCCCGGATGGACGCGGCTGGGCACCAGATAATCGCGCGCGCCCTCCGGGCTGCTCGCGGTCAGGATCGGCGTCTGGAATTCGGTAAACCCCTGCGCGATCATGCGCTGACGGATGCTGGCGATGACGTTCGAGCGCAGCACGATGTTGGCATGAAGCCGCTCGCGCCGCAGGTCGAGGTAACGGTATTTCAGCCGGATTTCCTCCGGATACTCCGCCTCGCCGAACACGGGCATCGGCAATTCCGCCGCCGACGATTGCACCGTCACTTCTCGTGCGCGCACTTCGATGGCGCCGGTATCGAGCCCCGCATTCACCGTCTCGGTCGAGCGCGCAACGACGTCACCCGTCACCGTCACCACGGATTCAGCCCGCAACCGGTCGAGAACGGCATGTGCGGGGCTGTCGGTATCGGTCACGATCTGGGTGATGCCGTAGTGGTCGCGCAGATCGACGAACAGCAGATTGCCATGGTCGCGTTTGCGGTGGACCCAGCCCGAGATACGGACGGTCGAACCGACATCGGTATCGCGCAACTGGGCACAGGTGTGGCTTCTGTATGTATGAAGAGTCATGGGCGCGGCTAACGCAGCCGCAAGCACCATTTGTCAACCCGCGCGCCCCCGCTCAAGGGTCCAAGCCTCACGGGGACAACGGTCGTGACGGAGCGGATTTTGGTGCGGGGCGAGGAATGAGGAGTAAGGCGATGCCTTTGCATCGTCGACGACGAGCGACGAAGCCCTGCGCCAAAAGGCGCTCCGTCACGACCGTTGTCCCCGTGAGGCTTGGACCCTATGGAGGGCCGATGGAGATTCACCCCGTAATCACGGACAGCGCAACCCTCGCTGCTCTTTGTGCCCGCCTCGCCAAAAGTCCGTTCGTTGCGGTCGATACCGAGTTCATGCGCGAAAACACCTTCTGGCCGGACCTGTGCCTGATCCAGATTGCTGACGAGAAGGAAGCGGCGGCGATCGACCCCAAGGCCGACGGGCTCGACATGAAGCCCCTGCTCGACCTGATGACGAATAACGAGGACGTGTTGAAGGTCTTCCACGCGGGCGGGCAGGATATTGAAATCGTCTACAACCTGACCGGCAAGACCCCCCACCCCCTGTTCGACACACAGGTCGCGGCGATGGCGCTGGGTCAGGGTGAACAGGTCGGTTATTCGAACCTCGTCGATCAGTGGCTGGGCATCACGCTCGACAAGGGCGCGCGCTTTACCGACTGGGGTCGTCGCCCGCTCGACGACCGCCAGATCGACTATGCCATCGGCGACGTGACGCATCTGTCGAAGATTTTTCCGCGCATGTTGGAAAAATTGATGAAAACCGGCCGCGGCGAATGGCTCGACGCCGAAATGGAACGCCTCGCCGATCCCACCAACTATGCACTGGAGCCATCGGAAGCGTGGAAGCGCGTCAAGATCGCCAGCCGCAAGCCCGAAGTGCTCGGTCGCCTGCGCGCGCTGGCCGCGTGGCGCGAACACGAGGCGCGCACGAAGAACCTGCCGCGCGGGCGCATCGTCAAGGACGAGACGCTGGGCGATCTCGCACTGCATCCGCCACGGACGCAATCCGACCTGTCGCGTGTGAGGGGCCTGTCCACGAGTTGGGCCGGCAATGACATCGGCGGTCGCATGCTGGCAGCGCTGGCCAATGCCGAACCCATGCCCGCCGACCTTCTGCCCGCGCGCGATGACCGTAAGCCCGGCCTGGGCAAGGATGGTGCGCTCGTCGCCGATCTGTTGAAACTGCTCCTGAAAATCCGTGCCAAGGAAACAAGCGTCGCGCCGCGCTTGCTCGCGCGCACCGACGATCTCGATGCGCTGGCGGCGGGCGTTCGCGAAGGGCTGTCGATCTTGACCGGATGGCGCTTCGACCAGTTCGGTCGCGACGCGCTCGACCTGGTCGAGGGGCGGTTGGCGTTTGCCGTCGTCGGCGGTAAGCTGAAGATGACCCGCACAGAGGATGTAGCCGAATGAAACGCGCGATATGCCTTCTCGCTCTCGCCGCCCTGGCCGGGTGTGAAACCGTTCCGCATTCGGGCGCGGGCAAATGCGATGCCACGGGGGTCCAGCGCTTCGTCGGGGCTCTCGGTACGCGCGACGTTACGCGCGTGTTGCTGAAACGCTCTGGCGCAAAAACGCTCCGCTGGCTCGCCCCCGGCACCGCGGCAACGATGGACTATCGCCAGGACCGGCTGAACGTGCGCGTCGATGGCCGCAACTTCATCACCGGACTCGACTGCGGCTAGCGACAAGTCTTGCCCATCGCTCGCGTTTCGCCTACCGGACACGCGTTACTTGGGGAGTAGTCAGCCGCCTTTCGGGGCGGGCCTCCGCGTCAACATACTCGGCTTAGCGGCTGTGGCGCGAAGGGGACGGGACACCGTTCGGACGAGACCAATGACATTGCATCTCCGCTCGGTCGGGCGGGATATGCGATGTTGTTGTTCGTCTTGTGCCCGGCCGGAGAGTCTCCATGGAAGCCTTCCTCACATCCACCGCCATCGTCGCGCTTGCCGAAATCGGCGACAAGACGCAGTTGCTCGCCATCGTCCTCGCGACGCGATTCAAGTGCCCCTGGCCGGTCATCGGGGGCATCTTTGCCGCCACGGTCGCGAACCACTTCCTCGCCGCACTCGTCGGATCGGAAGTCGCGTCGATCCTCGACGGACTGTGGTTCCGTTACCTGATCGCGGCCTCGTTCATCGCGATGGCGTTGTGGACGCTCGTCCCCGACAAGCTCGACGACATCGAGGAGAAACCGGCGCGTTTCGGCGCGTTCGTAACGACCGCGATTGCATTCTTCCTCGTCGAAATGGGCGACAAGACCCAGATCGCGACCATCGCGCTCGGCGCACGTTTCCACGATGTCGTGCCCGTCACCATGGGTACGACGCTGGGCATGATGATCGCCAATGTCCCCGCGGTCTTCCTCGGCAACGAACTGATCAAGCGTGTGCCGATGCACGTTGTCCGCATTGTGGCGGCGCTGCTGTTTCTGGTGATCGGTCTGTGGCTGCTGGTCCAGACAGCCGGATTGTTGTGACGAAGGAGGCTAAAGTTATTGAGTGGGAAGCGGATTGTCCGTTTTTTTGGCGAGATCTAAATTAGCGGACGAAGCCGTCGACGATGTGAGCAGAATATAAGGTTGCCGGAAACCAAAATGCCAACGAGCCGGCAACCGCCCAGAACCATCGCCGATCATGTAGAAATGCCGCTCCCATCATGGCTGCAAGCGATAACAATGATTGAGCCGTGAATGTGAGTGCTACCCGCATGCCGTGCTCGGGATGCTCTAACGTAGCTCCAGCCGCTGCGATCAAAAGTGGCCAGGAAACGATCCATCCCAGAAGAAGTATGAGTATGACCAAACGGACCAGAATGCTGGCGGCGACTATCCCTTTCTGAACAACGTTCATTTAATAGTCTTCGTCCAGCCTTATTAACGTCTACCATTAAACAGCCAAAGATCACGGATCAATGACCGTCATTGGGTCGCTAGCAGACGCTCTCAAATCAACCCCGCGCCGCGCTCCGCCCCAGCATCGCGGCCAGTTGCTTGTGCCGCCGCTCGACCGCTTCGCCATAAAGCATCCCGTCACCGGCCTTCAGGTGCAGCGTCACGTCCCGCGCGTCGATCGACAGGCGCGTGAGTTCCAGCGGACCAGCAACGCCGCCGCTCAACCGCTGGCCGAGCCGCATGGCGAGGCCCCAGGTTGCCGCGGTCGCGCACTCCTCGGGAGAGGTCAGCGCGGCAACCGTCGGTGCCGGGGCGTTGCCGCCGCCGAAACTGGTCCACAGCGCATGTGCGATCATTGCGCGACCGGTGGCCTCGATCCCGACCCAATTGCCATAGAGCGCAATGTCGAGGCCGCGTTCGGCGCGGAGTTCGGGGTTGGCCATCCAGCCCACATCGCCCAGCAGGCACGTCGCATGGCGCAGGCGCGCGTAACGGGCATTTTCATCGGCGAAGAGCGGCGCGATCCAGTGCGCGAGCAGATCGCCATGTTCGGGAAAGCGCCCGAGCTTGTCGCCCGCCGCACGCGCAAGTTCGATCAGCGGATCATGTTTGCGGTCTTCGGCTGCGAGTTCCTCGTACAACAATCCCTCGCGCAGGCCATAGGCCGACACGATGAGCGACCGGGACTCCAGAACCCGCGTCAGTGTCGCCAGCAGCGCCGCCGCATCGCCCAGCGCGGCGAGCCGCCCGGTCGGCAGCGATTCGATTTCCTTCAACCGCTTGCGGTCCATCCGCCCGATCGCGCGGACCAGTCGCGATGCCGCCTCGGGCGGCATCGCATAGCCGTGCAGGACCGGCAGCGGGTAGTCGGTGAGATACATGTGCAACCGCGCCAGCGCCCGCCACGACCCGCCGACGAGCCAGAACGGCAGCCCGGTGCCCGATGATTTCCAGCCCGACTTGGCCAGCATCTTGCGAACCTGGCGGTCGAGGACGCCGCGTCCGTGGCTCATCGCCACCAGCCGCAGTACGCCGAGCGGCAACGAGACGCGTTCGTGCACCTTGCCGCCCCTGACCCGCACGAGTTCGAGGCTGCCCCCGCCCAGGTCGCCGACGATGCCGTCCGCCTCGGGGAAAGCCGAAATCACTCCATAGCCCGAGGCGCGCGCTTCCTGGTCACCGCTCAACAATTCAACCGCGAGGCCGAGGTCGGCGATGCGGGCAAGGAAATCCGCGCCGTCGCTGGCATCGCGCACCGCGGCCGTCGCGACCGTCCGGATTTCGGTGACGCCCATCGCGCGTGCAAGTGCCGAAAACCGTTCGAGCGCGCGCAAGGCCTGTTTCACCGCGCCCTTGTCGAGCGCCGCGCCGTTGCCAAGGCCGCGACCCAGACCGGCCGACACCTTTTCGTTGAACAATACCGAAGGCGCGCGCGGCGGCCCGTCGAACACCACCAGGCGGACCGAGTTCGACCCTATATCGATAATCGCCCTGGGATCGCCCACCCTCAACGACGACCGAGGCTGAGTGTCGGCACGCTGTTGCCCTGATCCAGTGCCGCGCCGCGCCCCGACAGCGAGGGGTTGGTCATGAAATACCGATGGAGATTGAACGGTTTCGCACCGGGTTGCAGTCGGACGTAGCTGCCGTCGGCCCGCAATTCCCAGCTTTGTTCATTATCGATCAGATTGGCGACCATCACCTGGTCGAGGATCTGGTCGTGCACCGTCGGTGTCTCGATCGGCAGCATATATTCGACGCGCCGGTCGAAGTTGCGCGGCATCCAGTCGGCGGACGAAATATAAACCTTGGCTCCGTCATTGGGCAGCGCGCGGCCATTGCCGAAACACCAGATGCGGCTGTGTTCGAGGAAGCGCCCGACGATGGATTTCAACCGGATATTCTCGGAAAGCCCAACCACGCCCGGTCGCAGGCAAC
>JBDUBD010000054.1:0-16802 GCA_040004295.1 Sphingomonadales bacterium
GTTCACGACATCGGCAAGAACATCGTCGGCGTCGTGCTCCAGTGCAACGGCTATGAGGTCATCGACCTTGGCGTCATGGTGCCGTGGACGAGGATTCTCGAAGCGGCGAACGAGAACGATGCCGACATCATCGGGCTGTCGGGTCTGATCACGCCTTCGCTCGACGAGATGGTGACGGTTGCCGAGGAAATGCAGCGCGCGAAGATGTCGATGCCGCTGTTGATCGGCGGCGCGACCACCTCGAAAGTGCACACCGCGCTGCGCATCGACGAGGCTTATGACGGGCCGGTCATCCATGTGCTCGACGCGAGCCGTGCGGTCGGTGTGGCGACCGCGCTGGTCAGCGACACGGGGCGTGATGCCTATGTGAAGACGTTTGCCGACGATTACGCGCATGTGCGTGAAGTCCGCGCGGGCAAGGGGCAGAACGCACTGGTGCCGATTGCCGATGCGCGCGCGAACGCATTCCCGTTCGACCATCATCTTAAGCCGATGCCGCCGGAGCAGCCGGGCGTGCACGGATTCCCCGACTGGGATCTGCGCGATCTTGCAGAGGTGATCGACTGGACGCCGTTCTTCCGTGCGTGGGAATTGCACGGCAATTATCCGGCGATCCTGACCGATGCGGTCGTCGGCGAAAGCGCGCGGAGCCTGTGGGACGACGCGCAGGCGATGCTTGCGAAGATCCTCGACGAGAAATGGCTGACCGCGAAGGGCGTTGCCGGTCTGTGGCCGTGCCGACGCGAGGGCGACGATGTGATCGTCCATCTGGATACCGAGGAGCACGTCCGCCTGCCGTTCCTGCGCCAGCAGATCGCCAAGCGGGAGGGCCGCCCGAACATGTGCCTGGCCGATTTCATCGACCATGACGGCGACTGGATCGGCGGCTTTGCGGTCGGCATCCACGGCATCGAACCGCACCTCGCGCACTTCCAGGCCGACAAGGACGATTACTCGGACATATTGCTGAAGGCGCTGGCCGATCGCTTTGCCGAGGCGTTTGCCGAGCGGCTGCACCAACATGTCCGCCGGGAACTCTGGGGCTATGCACCGGGCGAGCAGCTAACCAACGAAGCGCTGATCAAGGAAGAATATCGCGGTATCCGACCGGCGCCCGGCTATCCTGCATGTCCGGACCACAGCCTGAAACCGATGCTGTTCGACCTGCTCGATGCGCCGGCACATACCGGGCTGACCCTGACCGAAAGCTTTGCGATGTTCCCGACGGCGGCAGTGTCCGGCTTCTACTTCGGCCACCCTCAGGCGGAATATTTCGGCGTGGCGCGTGTCGGCGAGGACCAGTTGGCCGACTATACTCTGCGCCGTGGGGTGGACGCCGAAACGGCGCGCCGCTGGCTGAGACCCAATCTGGATTGAGAGGCGCAGGGCGGGTACGATGGGTTTATGCCGAATGCCTCCCTTGACCCGTCATCCCCGCCTGCGCGGGGATGACGATGTTGGGTATTGCTTTGCCAGTCTTCGCGCAGTCGGCCGGTTCGTTCCGTGTCGAGGAAACCGGGCGCAGTTTTTACCGTCTCGACGATGCTGTGAAATCGATCGGTAGCGGCAGTGGGACAATCATCATCGCGCCGGGGCGCTACTCGGATTGCGCGGTGTTCACCGGTGGCGCGCTAACGCTGCGCGCTGCAACGCCATCGACGGCGATCTTCGAAGGGGGCGCATGCGAGGGCAAGGCGACGCTGGTATTCCGCGGTGCCAGCGCGACCGTCGATGGCATCGTGTTTCGTGGCATTCGGGTTCCCGATCGCAATGGTTCGGGTATTCGGCTCGAGAAGGGCGATCTTCATGTCGTACGCTCAACCTTCCTCGATTCCGAACAGGGCATCCTGACCGCCGAAGATGACAATGCAGCGGTTTCTATCGAACGCTCCACTTTCTCCGGACTCGGCGGTTGCCCGGACGGTATGTGTTCGCACTCGATCTATATAGGCCAGTCGGCGTCGCTGACGGTCAGTCGTGTGCGTTTCGAGCGAGGAACGGGCGGTCATTATGTGAAGAGCCGCGCCGCGCGTGTCAGCATCACCGATTCGAGCTTCGACGATTCCGCTGGACGCGAGACGAACTACGCGATCGACCTGCCCAACGGCGCGACCGGCATCATCGCTCATAACGTCTTCGTCGTTGGCAAGAATAAGGAAAACCACTCCGCGATCATCGCCGTCGCTGCAGAAGCGCGCGCCAATTCCTCGTCCGGGCTGACGGTCGAGGACAACGATGCCTCGATCGCGCCAGGCGCCGGATTCGGCACGACCTTCGTCGCGGACTGGAGTCACGAACAGTTGAAAATCGGCGCTAACAAGCTTGGTGTCGACATCAAGATCACCGACCGACGTTAGTTTGCCGGGCAGCTGGTCCCGTCGCCCGCAATCAGATCGAGACAGCGCCCATCGATCTCGCTCTTTGAAATCGTCAGACCGATCAACCCGGCAAGCGTCGGCATGATATCGACCGTTTCAACGCTGTTCGGCTGTTCGAACGGACTCAGCCCCTTGCGCCAGAACAGCATCGGCACGCGGCGATCATAGTCCCATGGGCTACCGTGCGTAGCGACAGAGCCACCCTCTGCCTGTGACAGCGTAATGGGCATAATGCGGGGCTTGAGCAGGATGATCAGATCGCCCGACCGCCCCCTGTAATAGGAAGCACGGGCGCGTTCCGCGAGTGTCCAGGTTTCCGGTGGCCCCTTGGGTGCGGGCGTGGCTTCAATCTCGGCACCGGTAAACGCCGCGGCGACTTTCGGGGACGCGAGGAACAAGGCCTTGGCGCGGGCGAGTGCCACTGGCCTCTTGTCGGCGGGTATCGACGTATCGAGCCACACATCGCCTGACGGTTCGGCGCCGACGAGCGCAGACTTGCTCAGGCCCAGGTCGCCCGCGATCTGAAGGCCGATCGCCTTCGCCGAAATGCTGTCGTCGATCCGTACGTCTTCCGGAATGGCATTGCGGTCGTTGCGTTCGGGCGCGTCATGGCCGCCATGGTCGGCCGTCAGTGCGACGGCATAATCGATCTTGGCGCGGTCGAGACGTGCGAATAGTGTGCCAAGTGCCGCGTCGAGCGCGGTCAGCTGGATGCACATCTCGCTGCCCTCGGTGCCATAGGTATGCCCGACGAAATCGGTCGCCGACATGCCGATGGCAATAAGGTCGGTCGCCGAACCTCTGCCCAGCTTCATCTCGTCGATCAGGTCGGCTGCGAGTGTCGCCGTCGCCGCATCCGGTTCGGGCGAGGCACGAAATGCACGCTTGTCGTCGGCGGCGCGGGCAAACCGACCGTCACCGACCGTCTTCTTTGCGCCAATCGGAATCGCGCGGCTGCGCGTTTCGCAGAGTGGACTGATCGGTGACGGCCCCCTGGGTTTGCCAAGTGCTGCGGCGATTGCGGCATTTGCCCTGCCGACCGATGCGGGTGGGGCGCTCTTATGGTCGGAGAGCGTCTCGAACACGACAAAGTCCGTCGGGCGCAGGAACCAGATCTGGTCCGTGTTGTGCCCGCCCATCATTATCGCTGCACGGTCCTTGCCCGCGACGGCCACGACGCGCGACGCGGGGTTGGCTGCCTTCATCCGGTCGCCAAGCGTCGGGACCAACAAATGGACGGGTGATGGTACATAGTCGCCCGACTTCGAGGACTTCGCCTTGGATACATCCTCCGCGCAATAGACATCGGGTGCGGCGCGGCCGTTCGACTGGTCGATCCAGCTGTTCGCGATGATGCCGGTCCGCGAGGGGTGATCGCCGGTCAGGATGGTCGAATGGCCGGGACAGGTCTCGGTCGCGGCGTGACTTTGATAGCCGCTAGGGAAGACGACCCCGTCCGCCAGGCGCTTCAGCCCACCCGTAAAGTGCGACCGGTATTCCGCGAACAGGTCGGCCGAGAATTGATCGACCGAGATGACGACGAGTAGCTTTGGCGGCGTGACGGGCGGCGCGGCGGGCTGGGCCTGCAAAAGTGCGGGCGTCAGAAGGGCGGCAATTGCAAGCAGGGGGCGGATCATCGGCAAGTCCTGTACGGGGGCGATACGCATGCCTATGGAGCAGGCGCGAAGGAGACAAGTACGACATGGCAGCCCTGCGTTGCATCATTGCGACAATGCTGGCGCTGGTCTTTGCCATCGCACCGCTTCCGGCCATGGCCGCGAACCACATCGCGGTCGAACTCGTGTCCGAAGCGGGGCCTCTGAAACCGGGCGGCACCATCACGCTGGCCATCGTCATGCGGCCCGAGGCCGGGTGGCATGGCTATTGGAAGAACCCGGGCGATGCGGGTGTCGAGACCCAGGCCACCTGGACCTTGCCAGAAGGCGTGACAGCGGGGCCGCTGCAATATCCGGTGCCGACGACGTTGCTAGTCGGTGGCCTGATGAATTATGTCTATGAGGGCGAACACGCCCTGCTCGTGAATTTCAAGCTGCCCGCGAACTTGCCCGCCAATGGCGCACTGCCGATCAGCGTGAAGCTCGATTGGCTGGCGTGCACCAAAGAGATATGCGTCCCCGAAAGCGGGACGTTCGAGACACAGCTTGGCGCAGGCGACATCGGCGCGGGGTTCGCCCGCTGGCGCGCCGCCATGCCGCGACCGATGGCCGACGCCGCGCATTTCGCGGTCGAGGGTGGCAAGGTCCGCGTCGGCATTCCGCTTCCTGCATCGGCCAGCATCGACGGCGCGTATTTCTTTCCGCTCGTTCACGGTGTGCTGGACTATGCCGCGCCACAGGTTGTCGCGCGCGACGGCGACAGGCTGGTGGTCGAGACAAAACTGGCAGAGGGGGCGACGAAGCCCGCGAAGCTCGACGGTGTTTTGCGCTTCGGCGCGGGGCAGGGGCTGACCGTCAGTGCCACGCCGGGAACGGTGCTTCCGGTCGCGAAGGTTAGCGAGTCGCTGGAGACAGTGGGCATCGCCATCGGTGCAGCGGTGCTGGGTGGCCTGTTGCTTAACATCATGCCCTGCGTTTTCCCCATCCTGAGCCTTAAAGCACTGGGATTGGCGCGTAGTGGCGGCAGCGCGCGCGGCGCACGGCGTGAAGCACTTGCGTACACGGTCGGTGCCATCGTTACCTGTGCCGCACTCGGTGGGGCATTACTGGGGTTGCGTGCCAGTGGTGCGGCGGTCGGCTGGGCATTCCAGTTGCAGAACCCATGGGTCATCGCGGTCCTGCTCGTGCTAGTGAGCGCCATCGCACTCAACCTCGGTGGCCTCTTCGAACTCCCCACGCTCGGCGGCGGCGATGCCCTGACGCGGCAAGAGGGCGCAGCGGGCGCTTTCTGGACCGGCGCACTTGCGGCCTTCGTCGCGACGCCGTGCACGGGTCCGTTCATGGGGGCAGCGCTTGGGGCGGCGCTGGTTTTGCCGCCAGCGGCTGCCATGGGCGTGTTCGTCGGCCTCGGCTTTGGTCTTGCGCTGCCCTTCCTCCTGATCGGGTTCATTCCGCCACTACGTCGCCTGTTGCCCAAGCCGGGGGCGTGGATGGACACCTTCCGGCGAATCATGGCTGTGCCGATGTTCCTGACCGCGCTCGCGCTCGCCTGGGTGCTGGGCAAGCTGGGCGGGGTCGATGCAATGACCTGGGGCCTGATCGCAACGATGTTCGTGGCCATGACCCTGTGGTGGGTCGGGCGACGGCAGGCCCGCGGCAAGCCCGATGTCTGGTGGCCGCTTGTCGGCGCGGCGGCGGTACTGCTGGCCAGCATCGCTATCCTGTCGCGCCCTGCCGCGCCCGGCCTCGCCTCCGAACCGTTCAGCGAGGCACGGCTGGCCAGCCTGACCGCCGCCGGGCGACCGGTGTTCGTTTACTTCACCGCCGATTGGTGCGTGACCTGCAAGGTCAACGAACAGGCCGCGATCGAACGAAGCGAAGTCGTCGATGCCTTCGCGAAGACCAACACTGCCGTTCTTGTCGGTGACTGGACACGCGGTGATGCGGCGATCAGTCGCTTCCTGACCGCGCATGGCCGGTCGGGTGTGCCGCTGTACCTCTATTACAAGCCCGGCACGGCCGATCCGCAGGTCTTGCCTCAGGTGCTGACCGTCGGAACGCTGACGGCATTGGGAACCTAGCGGTTACTTCGCCCGATAGACCCGCTGCCCGTCGATAAAGGTTTCGAGTACCTTGGTCGCGCGCAGTTCGGCGGGTGTCGACATCAGCGGATCGGTATCGACCAGGATGAAGTCGGCGTGGAAACCAGGCGCCAGTCGCCCGATGCGGTCCTCAGCCTGTGCAGCATAAGCGGCACCCGTGGAGAACGCCGCCAGTGCGGCTTCGCGTGAAATTCGTTCCTGTGGCTGCCATCCTCCGAAGGGTTGGCCGTTTGCGTCCTCGCGCGTGATCGCGGCGGCGATGCCGGGGAAGGGGTTGGCGCTTTCGACCGGCACGTCGGACCCGAACGCCAGATGCGCGCCGTTTCCGATCATCGACTTCCAGGCATAAGCCCCCGCAAGTCGTGGCAGTCCGAGCCGTGCTTCGGCCATCGTCCTGTCGCTGGTCTGGTGAACAGGCTGCATCGAGGCGACGATGCCATTCTTGCCAAAGCGAGGCAGGTCGGCTGGATCGACGATCTGCGCATGTTCGATCCGCCAGCGACGGTCGCCCTTGTAGGTCTGCGCCAGTTCCTCGATCGAGCTCAGCACCTGCGCATTGGCGGCGTCACCGATGGCATGCGTCGCGACCTGCAGATTGTTCATCGCCGCACGGCTCATGATGTTGCGCATCTTGGCATCGTCAAGGAAGCACAGGCCAGACTGTGTTGGTGCATCGGCATAGGGCTTTTTCAGACACGCGCCGCGCGAACCCAGCGCGCCGTCGGCGTACATCTTGATCCCGACCATGCGCAGCCGGTCACCATAGAGCCAGCGCGTCGGCCCCGCACCCGCAACCGAAATGGCCATGTCGATCGAGCTGGCATAGGAGATGAGCCGCATCCGCAGTGCGCCAGTATCGCCCAGACGACGCATTGCGTTCCACTCGTCGGGCGATGTCCCCATGTCCGCGATCGCGGTGATGCCCAGTGACAGCAATATATCCTGCGCCTTCGATAGTGCGAGGTCGCGTTCGGCTGGCTGTGGTTGTGGCACGGCCTTTTCGATCAGCGCCATCGCACCGTCGACCAGCACACCTGCTGGCGCACCGTTCGCCAGCTTCTCGACCCGGCCACCCGGTGGCGACACGCTTTTTGCGTTGATCCCCGCCGCCGCCAGCGCCGCCGTATTCGCCCATTGCGCATGGCCATCGACGCGTTCGAGCAGAACCGGCTTGTCGCTAACGACTATGTCGATGTCTGCAGCAGTCGGAAAACGACCCAGGCCCCAGATTTCCTGGTTCCAGCCACGCCCGATGATCCAGCGCCGCTCCGGATGGGCTTTCGCATATTCGGCAATCTTTGCCTGCGCCTCGGCCAGCGTTTTTGTGTCCGAAAGATCGAGCGTCAGCGCGGCCAGCCCCATGCCCATGACGTGGCCGTGCGCGTCGAACAGGCCCGGCAGCAGGATGCGCCCCTTGCCGTCGAGCCGCCAATCCGCGCGCCAGTTCTTGTCGTTCGAGGGCTTTTCACCCTGCCTGATCAGCTTGCCCACCTTGCCATCGGACGTGACGGTCAGCGCGACGAAGCGGACGACCTGTCCTTTTTCGTCCAGCGTAATGCCGTTGACGTTGTCGACAAGCCCGTCGGCAAGGGCTGGGCTGGCGAGAGCGACCAGCAGAGAGAGCGCGAGACCCCGCCGAAAGTCACGAAAGTCACACCACGTCATCGGGAAACATCGACGAACCGTTCCGGTTGAGCGACGAAAAGGCGCCGGAAATGCTGAAGCGAATGTTGTCATATAGTGACGATGGCAGATTGGCGCAGTGTAGGACAGAGGGCTGATCCCAGGGAACTAATTCCCCGCATTATGTGTTCGGCGCGGATGCGTAACGACCCTGTTTCCCCCTTGCTGTCGGGGCTTGAAGCTCCGGCAGACCATCTTGGCAACGCGCAGGATGCGCTCCGTGAAAGCAATGCCCGCTTCGCAATTCTGACCGATGCCATGCCGCAAATGGTGTGGTCGACGCTACCCGACGGCTATCATGATTATTACAACGCGCGCTGGTACGAATTCACAGGCGTACCGGCGGGATCGACCGATGGTGAGGGCTGGAACGACATGTTTCACCCCGACGATCGCGAGCGAGCATGGAGCACATGGCGTCACAGTCTCGACACCGGTGAGCCCTATGAAATCGAATATCGCCTGCGTCACCACAGTGGCGATTATCGCTGGACGCTGGGTCGCGCGTTGCCGGTGCGCGATGCCACGGGGAAAATCACGCGCTGGATCGGGACATGCACCGATATCGACGACCAGAAGCGCGTCTCCGAGCAGACCGAGATCCTGAGCCGCGAACTCAGCCACCGGATCAAGAATATCTTCGCCGTGATCGGGGGCCTTATCGGCTTGTCATCGCGTGGCAACGATGCGGTTCAGGGATTTGCCAGCGACTTGCGCGGCCGTGTTTTGGCCCTTGGCCGCGCGCATGAATTCGTCCGCCCGCACAGCGATGAATCGGCGCCGCTTGTCGGTCCTACAACGATCCGTGCCATGCTGACCGACTTGCTGGGCGCCTATCCCGCTCTCGACGAAGGCCGGTTGACGATTGAGGGCGACGACGTCGCGCTCGACGATCGCGGCGCCACGCCGATAGCACTGGTCATCCACGAACTCGCAACGAATGCCGCGAAATATGGTGGCCTTTCGACGTCGGAAGGACGCGTTGCGATCGATGTGGCGTTGACGGAGGATGTTGTCCGTATCGCCTGGCGCGAAACTGGCGGCCCGGAAATTTCAGCAGCTCCGGACCGTACCGGCTTCGGAACGCGGCTGGCGGAAATGAGCATTGTTCAGCAACTGGGCGGGCGCATCGAACGCAATTGGCTGAAAAGCGGGCTACAGGTCGAAATAGAAGTCGGCCGAAACCGTCTCGTACGGACCTGATTATCCGTTTGCGCTCCGAAAAACGCGCAAAGCGGGTGGTGGAGCCAAGACGACGTCGCCACCCTTGCTGACCTTCAGCGCATATTCCACAGCCTGACGCACGGCTTCCGGGTTTGCAGGTTTCGTCAAAACACCGATGGCCCCCGCAATGCCGTCACCCAGTATTCGGGGGTTCGCGGTTACGAACAGCACCGCGCATTTGCCGAGCGTACACAGCCTCCGTCCGATCTCTGGACCGGTCAAACCGTCGCGCAGGTTAAGATCGACGAGTGCCAGATCGAGCGACTGCTCGGCGAGCGCCATTGCGGTTTCGAGGTCTGGTGCGATGCCGACCACATTATGCCCAAGATCCTGCAGAGTTGCTTCAACTTCGAAAGCAACCAGCATTTCATCTTCGACGATCAGGATATTGGCAGACATAACTCACACGGTTTCGACTGGATTGTCATGTCAAAGAACGTCGATAAACCGTGGTTGTTCCACGTTCGATAGCATTCCGTAACGATTTTTCAGGTTTTCGGCAGTCGCCGTATGATCGCGCTCGTATCCTGCCGTCCCCCGCCCATCGCCTGCACTTCGGCGTAAAACTGGTCGATCAGTGCCGCAATCGGAAGTGTCGCGCCATTTGCGCGAGCCTCTTCGAAGGCAAGTCCCAAGTCCTTGCGCATCCAGTCGATGGCGAAGCCGAAATCGAATTCGTCCTTCACCATCGTTTCCCAGCGGTTGTTCATCTGCCAGCTTCCGGCGGCGCCGCCCGAGATGCTTTCGAACACGCGGTCGAGATTAAGCTCGGCCGCCTGCGCAAACCGCATGGCCTCGCTCAACGACTGAATAGTCCCGGCAAAGGCGATCTGATTCGCCATCTTGGTCGTTTGTCCCGCGCCTGGTGCGCCAACATGGACGATGCGGCTCGAATAAGCCTCCATGAACGGAGTTGCCGCGGCAATCCCCTTGTCGGTCGCGCCGCACATTAGCGTCAGCGTACCGTTTACCGCGCCGACCTGTCCCCCGGTGACGGGCGCATCGACACTGTGAATGCCCAAGCCCTTGGCCTCGACCGCAAGCTGTCGGGCAATCTTGGCGGAGACAGTCGTATGATCGACGAAAACGCTACCCTTTGCCATCGCACGAAACGCGCCATCGCGACCGAGCGTGACCGAGGCGAGGTCGTCGTCATTGCCGACGCAGGCGATGACCGCTTCGACATCTTTTGCCGCGTCTGCCGGACTGTCGACTGCGCTGGCGCGTCCCTGTCCATATTGTTCGACCCACGTGTCGGCCTTGGCGCGTGTGCGGTTGTAGACGATCATATCATGTCCGGCGGCGGCGAGGTGCTTCGCCATCTGCCCGCCCATGACGCCAAGTCCGATGAATGCCAGTTTTGCCATGGCGAAGGCGCATAGCGGGCGTTTGCGGGCTGCGCCAGATGACGTTAGGGCGCGCGGCATGAATGCTCCCGTCTCGCTCACTACTCCGCCGGCCTCCACCAGCGTGACCCTTGACGATATCCGCGCGGCTGCCGCCCGAATTGGGGGGAGTGTTGTGCGCACCCCGACGCTGAAGAGCATTACCCTGTCGAAGATGACGGGCGCGGAAGTCTGGCTGAAGTTCGAAAACCTTCAGTTTACCGCCGCTTACAAGGAGCGAGGAGCGCTCAACAAATTGCTACTTATGCCGGAGGCGGCCCGCGCCAAGGGTGTGATCGCGGCATCGGCGGGCAACCACGCGCAGGGGCTGGCCTATCACGGTGCGCGGCTGGGCGTCCCGGTGACGATCGTCATGCCGTGCTCGACGCCGACGATAAAGGTTATGCAGACGCAGGGTCATGGCGCGACCGTCATACTGCATGGCGAGACGTTCGACGCCGCCTACGCGCATGCGCGCGAGCTGGAGGTCGAGCGCGACCTGACCTTCGTCCACCCGTTTGATGACGCAGAAATTATCGCGGGGCAGGGCACCATCGCGCTGGAAATGCTGGAGGATGCGCCGGGCATCGACACGCTGGCAATCCCGATCGGCGGCGGCGGGTTGCTGTCCGGGGTTGGCACGGCGGCGAAGGCGCTGAAGCCCGACATGGATGTCGTGGGTGTACAGGCCGAGCTCTACCCGTCGATGTATGCCCTGCTGAACGGACTCGATATGCCGAGCGAGGGTGACACGCTCGCCGAGGGTATCGCGGTCAAATATCCGGGCATGTTGACGCGGGAGATCGTGCGCGGAATCGCCAGCGAGATTGTGCTTGTCGCAGAACGGCACCTTGAGAAGTCTGTCGCGCTTTTGCTCGAAATCGAAAAGACAGTGGTCGAGGGTGCGGGTGCGGCCGGCCTTGCCGCGTTGTTGGCGCATCCCGAACGGTTCGCCGGGCGCACCGTGGGCATCGTGTTGTGCGGTGGTAATATCGACACGCGCCTGCTCGCGAACGTGCTGCTGCGCGACCTTGCGCGCTCGGGGCGGCTGGCGCGACTGCGTATCCGCTTGCAGGATCGTCCCGGCGCACTGTTCAACGTAGCGCGCATTTTCGACGAGCAGGCCGTCAATATCCTCGAACTCTCGCACCAGCGGATTTTCACCAACCTGCCAGCGAAGGGGCTCAGCCTCGACGTCGAGTGCGAAACGCGTGACCGCGACCATCTCGACCGCCTGGTCGCGGCGCTGATCGGGGGCGGTTACGAGGTGAAGCTGATCGAACTCGGCTGATTAACCCTCTTTCATGGTAAATCCGCTTTTAATCTCCGAAGGCGGGCCGCATAACTCCGTTTGTGAGCGCGCCCTTCAGATTTCCGCGATTTTTCGTAACGGCGCCAAGCCCCTGTCCGTACTTGCCGGGCAAGGTCGAGCGTAAGGTTTTTACCGAGCTCGCAGGAGCAGACGCGGTCGAACTCAACGAGGCGTTGAGCCGCATCGGGTTCCGCCGGAGCCAAGGTGTTGCATACCGTCCGTCATGCCTCGATTGCGGCGCGTGCGTGTCGGTGCGGGTGCTGGCACAGGAATTCGTGCCAAGTTCGACGCACCGTCGCCTGATGAAGCGGCATGCCGACCTCGAAGTATCGACGTGTCAGCCGTGGTCGACGCAGGAGCAGTATGACCTGATGCGGCGATACCTCGACAGCCGACATCCTTCGGGCGGCATGGCGGGGATGGACGACATCGACTTTGCCGACATGGTCGAACACTCGGCAGTCGATACGTTAGTGGTCGAGTATCGCGAACCATCGGTCGATGGGCGGCCCGGCAAGCTCGTCGGCGCGTGCATCACCGATCGTCAGGGCGATGGCCTGTCGATGATCTACAGTTTCTTTGCGCCCGAAGATGAGGGGCGGGCTGGCCTGGGCACCTTCATCATCCTCGACCATATCGAACGCGCCGCGCGGGCGGGACAGTCGCACATCTATCTCGGCTATTGGGTGCAGGGTTCGAAGCGCATGGAATACAAAGCGCGCTTCCAGCCCATGGAACGGCTTGGTCCCACGGGCTGGCGGCGGATGAATGACGTCGACGTCGCCGAGGCCCTGAAGGGCGAAGGTGTTCCCGGTTCTCCCGGGGGTAGCAAGTTCTAGACGCGTTTGCGTTTCGGCGAGGGCATCATGAATGGCGGATCGGGAATTTCGGACCGCGCCTCGTTGAGCAACCGGCCCCATTCCCGCGAAAGCGCACTGAAATAGGCATCGCTCTCTTCGATGCGCAGCCGGATCGGCGCCTTTTCGCAGTCGCTTGGGATGACGATCAGATCGAACGGAAGGCCAACCGACAGGTTCGAGCGGATCGTCGAATCGAAAGAGATCAGCGCGACCTTCACGGCCTCGTCGAGCGTCGTTTCATACGTCAGTGCACGGTCGAGAATGGGCTTGCCGTATTTGACTTCGCCGATCTGCAGGAACGGCGCATCGGGCTGGCACTCGATGAAATTGCCCTCGGCATAGATTTGAAACAGTGCCAGGGGCTGATCGCCGATCCGCCCGCCGACCAGCATGGACGCATTCGCACTGATCCTGGTTCCGGCGAGGGCTGCGCCGATTGTGCCTCGTGCCATCGCTACTGCTTCGCCCGCCAGTTGTGCGACACGGAACATCGTCGGCTGCCCGGCAACGAGACGCGGTACACCGCTATCATCGATGGCGGGTAATCCCTCGGCCAGATGTGAACGCGCCGACTGCGTGACCGACAGGCTGCCTGCGGTTGCTGCAAACACGATCCGGTCGTCCTCGTCGGCGATCGGGTGCAGCTTTTTATAAACGGAGATGTTGTCGATCCCCGCGTTGGTGCGGGTATCGGCAATCATCACCAGCCCTTCGCGGACGAGCACGCCGACGCAATAGGTCATTGCTGCTGGCCACCCGCTGGTTCGATGTGCACGGCGACATCCAGTTCCTCGATGCCGCCGCCGGTGCGCGTGCCCGATACGGGGGTCGCGTCATAGGCATCCAGGCCCACGGCAACGCGCACATAGCTTTCGTCCGGACTAAACCCCGAACTGGGATCGAGCGCTACCCAGCCGAGCCTTTCGACATGGACCTCGGCCCAATAATGCGCCGAGCGACGATAGCCGCGATCCGGCCCGTTGAGGCTGTGTCCCGAAACGATTCTTGCCGGCATGTGGAGGCCGCGCGCCGCGGCAATCAGCAAATGTGCGGCGTCGCGTGTCGATCCCCGCTTGCTGGCCAACACGTCGTCCGCCGACCGGCCAACCGTCCCGCGCCCCGCCTCGATGGTCAATGTGCTTCCGACCAACGTGTTGAGCATGTGGATGCGTTCGAGCGGATCGCTGCCGCTGATGCGGCGCGCGAAATCACATAGAGCGTCCGAAATGCTCGTCGTCGGTGTTTCGCGGCGAAAATAAAGCGGAGGCAGGGTTTCGTGGGCACCGCGCACGATGCCCGCCTGATCCTCTGTTAGCACTTCGCCGCGCACGGTCAGTTCGAGCTTCTCGATCGGTCCTTCGATGTACAGCATCGTCGTGGGATTGCCGTAGCCGTCTTCGCCGCTGCGCAGCCGCGCGTCACAATCGACGTCGATTCGCCAGTCGATGACGGTCTGCCCGGCGAAATCGCTGGGCGTCACGCGCAGCAACTGCACGACACGCGCTTGCGGTATGCTGAAACTGTAACTCGTGTGGTGATCGATACTCAGGCGCATGGGTTACAGGAACTTGAACTGTTTCGAGATAGCCTGGTCGATCGTAGCATTTTCTTCGATGAAGGCCTCGACATATTCGTGAAGGCCGCCCTTGGTGACATCATCGATGCGCGTTTCGCCCAGCCGTGCGTGCCGTAACCGCGCCATGCGGTCGGCCTCCCCCTGGAATCCCGTCTGCTTGCCGAGCGCATTGAGATGCAGCACGACCTCTTCGGCACAGGCGGCAAGACTGCGTGGCAGTTCGCGCCGTAAAACCAGCAATTCGGCGACCGAGCGCGCTTCCAGGCCGTCGCGATACAGCCAGCGATAGGCATTCACGGCAGCAAGGGTTTGCAGGATTGTCGTCCACTGATCGCGGTCCACGGCGCCGCCGACGCGCTCGCCCTCGGGAAGCAGGATGTGATATTTTACGTCGATGAGGCGGGCCGTATTGTCGGCACGTTCGATCGTGGCACCGAGGCGGATGAACCATGTCGCGGGATTACGCAGCATCCGGCCAAGCGCGCCTTCGAAGCCGCGCGTCTCGTCCTGTGCCTGTTCCATCAGGGCGAGGGTCGCCTGCGTATCGCCAGGGCTGGCACGGCCATAGAACAGCAGCCACGCACGGTTGATCGTTGCCCAGGCGTCGCGACTGAGGGCGGTCCGAACGGCCTTTGCATTGCCGCGCGCCTTGTCGAGGCATGACATGACCGACCCCGGATTCACCGGCGATAGCGATAGGAACCGCGCGACGTTGCGGGGTGTCAGTTTCTCGCCGGTCGCACTGAAAGCTGCTTCTGCTTCGATGACTGCCAGCGCACTAATCCATGCGGCTTCGCCCGCGGGACGTGACGATAGCGCATCGAGCCTGACGGTTGCCTCGATCAGGCGTGCGGTGAATTCTGCACGCTCGACGTAGCGGCCCATCCAGTAGAGCGAGGCGGCAACGCGGCTCAGCATCTAGGCTGCATCCCCGTCATCCATCAGCACGAAGCTGTCCTTCGTGCCGCCTCCCTGACTGGAGTTCACGACCAACGACCCTTCACGAAGGGCAACCCGCGTCAATCCGCCGGGAATAACCTTGATGCTGTTGGCACCCGACAGAACGAACGGGCGAAAATCGACGTGTCGTGGTGCGACGCCGGACTCGACCATCGTCGGTACTGTGGACAACGCCAGTGTTGGCTGCGCGATATAGCGATGCGGCTCGGCGATCAGCGCGGCACGGAAATCTTCGATCTCCTTCTTCGACGCAGTCGGGCCAACGAGCATGCCGTAACCCCCGGATCCATCGACCAGCTTCACGACGAGCTCCGCCAGATTGTCGAGCACGTATTTCAAAGATTGCGGCTCGCGGCACCGCCAGGTCTGGACGATCGGCAGCGTCGGTTCGCCACCAGCGTAGAATTTCACGATTTCGGGCATGTAGCTGTAGATCGCCTTGTCGTCGGCAATGCCTGTGCCCGGCGCATTGACGATGGCGACCTTACCCGCGCGATATGCGGCAATCAGCCCGGGAACGCCCAGCTTTGAATCGGGACGGAAGACGAGCGGATCGATGTAGTCGTCATCGATCCGGCGGTAGATGACATCGACGCGGACGCGGCCGGTGATGGTGCGCATCCAGACGATATCGTCGTCGACTTCAAGATCTGCCGACTCGACCAGCTCTATGCCCAGGCTGTCGGCCAGGAAGCTGTGCTCATAATAGGCGGAGTTGAATCGTCCGGGCGTAAGGATGACGCAGACGGGGTCGCTGCCCGCGTTCGCCGGAGCGACCGATCGCAGTGTTTCGAGAAGCGCATCGCCATAGCTATCGACGTGTTGCACCCGATATTGGCGAAACAGCTCGGGGCACAGGCGGATCATAGCCTCGCGATTTTCGAGCATGTAGCTGACGCCGGATGGCGTCCGCGCATTGTCTTCCAGCACCCAGAAGTCACCGGGTCCAGTACGGACGAGGTCGATGCCGCAGATATGTGACCAGATGCCGTGTGGCGGACGGCTGCCGACGATTTCGCCGCGGAACTGCGGGTTCGCCACGATCAGATCTTCGGGAATGATCTTTTCGGCAAGGATGCGTCGCTCGCCATACACATCATCCAGGAAAGCGTTGATCGCCTCGACGCGCTGCACGATGCCCGCGCTCAGCTTGTCCCATTCGCCCTTGGTAAAGACACGCGGGACGATGTCGAACGGGATGATACGCTCTGCAGCGTCCTCGTCACCATAAACGGCGAAGGTAATACCCAATTGGCGGAAGGTCGATTCGGCCGATTTCTGGCGCCGGACCAGTTCGGCCTGTGGAGTTTCCTCAAGCCAGCGGGCCAGCCCCTCGAACTCCGGACGCGCTGCTTTGCCTCCGCTCGTTCCCCAAAGCTCGTCGAACACTTTCCCCATTGGCCACAGACTGCAAGGCTTTGGTGCGGTGCACAAGGGGTAACGCGAAAGCGGCCGCGCTTTATGGGCGCGACCGCTTCTGTTGGGGTAAAACTGATCTATTAAAGCAGGTTAGGCTACCGCGGCGATCGCCACGTCATCGACTTCGCGCAGCACATAGCCGCGGCCCCAGACCGTTTCGATATAATTGTCGCCGCTACATGCCAGCGCGAGCTTCTTGCGGAGCTTGCAGATAAACACGTCGATAATCTTCAGTTCGGGTTCGTCCATGCCGCCATACAGGTGGTTCAGGAACATTTCCTTGGTCA
>JBDUBD010000055.1:0-16773 GCA_040004295.1 Sphingomonadales bacterium
TGACCGTGCCGCCGATCAGCCCGCCGGCTTCGGTGATGCCAAGGTGGAGCGGGCAGTCGACCGCTTCGGCGAGCGCCATGTAGGCCGCGACCGCCAGAAACACGTCGCTGGCTTTCACCGCGACCTTGTATTCGTGGAAATCGTGGTCTTGCAGCAGCTTGATATGATCGAGCGCCGACTCGACCAGAGCTTCGGGGCAGGGCTCGCCGTATTTTTCGAGCAGGTCTTTCTCCAGGCTGCCCGCGTTCACGCCGATACGGATCGAACAGCCATTTGCCTTTGCCGCGTTGACGACCTCCCTCACGCGCTCGGCAGACCCGATATTGCCGGGGTTGATGCGCAGGCAGGCGGCACCCGCGTCCGCCGCTTCCAGCGCGCGCTTATAGTGGAAATGGATATCGGCGATGATCGGCACGCGCGCCGCGCGCACGATTTTGCCCAGCGCCGCGGTGCTTTCGACATCGGGACACGACACGCGGATGAGGTCGGCTCCCGCCTCTTCGCAACGGCGGATCTGGCTGATCGTCGCGCCGGGATCGCTGGTCGGGGTGTTCGTCATCGTCTGCACCGTCACCGGCGCGTCGCCGCCGACGGGGACATTGCCGACCATGATCTGGCGGGACTTACGACGCGTGATATCGCGCCACGGACGGATGGAGGACATAGCCGCGCCCTTACCCGTTCGAGGCACGCAATCCAAGCCAGTCGCGCACGACGGGCACACGACGCAGAATCAGCACCTCCATAATCAGCACCGCGATCAGCGACAGCGCAAGCATGGGGAGGAACAGCGCGAGCACGGCGATGATCACTACAACTCCGCCGATACGTGTCGGCACTATAGGGACGCGCGGCGCTCCCAGCGCGCCGCCGGGCCTGCGCCGCCACCACATCAGCGCACCCGTTCCTGCAAGAGTGAGCAGGGCGAGCGCGGTAAGGAGGCCGACCAGCTGGTTTATCCAGCCGAACAACTGGCCCTCGTGCCAGGCGATGCCATAGCCGACGAGGCGGTCGATGGGGTGCTTTTCGGCAAAGCCGGTTCGCAATATTTCCTTGGCGGAAACGGCATCATAGCTGATCGATCGCATCAGCGTACGATTCTGCGACGCCGATTTTATCGTCCAGGTCATGGCATTGCCCGGCGGCGTGACCAGCGCTGGATAGGCAAGGCGTTCGGAACGGGCGTACGCGACCATGACGGGCAGAAGGCGCAGGGTGCCACCGGGCTGTTCCGCAAGACGCATCATCGCGGCATGGTCATGATCGGCATGTTCGGCGGGGGCACCGCGCAGCTTCCAGTCGGCGGCGCCGTTAACCCAGCCCATCTCGGCGCGGACCATGCGAAAGGCATTGCCCCAAACGCTGGCCCAGGGAAGGCCGCTGACCAGCAATACCAGCGCAAGTCCCGACACCCAGAAACCCGTGACGGCATGCAGATCACGCAACAATGCACGGCGGCGCGGCCAGACGACCCCGGCGAGTCCCCTGCCCCGCGGCCACCAGAGGTAAAGACCGGTCAGGATCATGACGATCGCCCAGCTTGCCGCCATTTCAACGATCCAATCGCCGACCTTGCCCATCAACAGCGATCCGTGAATCCGGGACACCGTCTCACTGATCCGCGCTTCCGGATCGAGACTGCCGACCACACGACCTTGCGGACTGACGAACACGTCGCGCATCGTGCCGTCGTCGAGGCCGACATGGACCAGTGCAGCGTCGCCCGGTGCGGCCGGTACGCGGTAATGCACCAGATGCGGGCCACCTGGCAGCGTCAGCGCGGACTCGACCTGCGCCACTGGCGATACGGTGTTTGCGATTGGAAGGTTGCGAAACCCGCGCTCCTCCCAGCGGTCGATCTGCGGCTTGAACAGGTAGATCGCGCCGGTGAGCGACAGGATGGCGATGAACGGGATAACGAACAGCCCGGCATAGAAATGCCAGCGCCAGATCGTGCGGTAAAGGACCGCGGCCTTTGCCGATGACGCCATCATCAGAGCTTCCATTGCAGCGAGGCGGTCACCGACCGCTGCGGGAACGGGTGAAACAGGAAGTACCGGTCGTTGTTCAGATTATCGACGCCGAGTGCGAACTCGATCTGGCGCGTGACGCGCACCGTCCCGCGGAGGTCGACGACGAAATATTGGTCGAAGCCCTGATAGGTGTCGGGGAAGACGTCGCTGTTATCGAGGGTCGCATAGTTGCGGCTCGAATAGCGGGCCGCCGCCGTCAGCGAGACACGCAGCACCGGACGCCAGGTCACGACCGCATTCGCCTTCCACTGCGGCACGCTCGGCAACAGCTTGCCGACCGAGCCGGGGAACACGGCGTTGCGGCTGATGATCGCATCGGCATAGGTCACGCTGCCCGACAGATCGACGCCCGGCACAGCTTCGCGCCGGTCGATGGCCAGTTCCACGCCCCGCGCCCGCGTTTGGTCGATATTCTGCACGAACGATGTGGTCGCGGTAATCGTCGAGCCATTGGGCTGGACGACGGAGACCGGCGCGGTCTGCGAAATCAGCGCGCCGTCGATCACTTCGTTGAACAGTGACAGGCGGATAAGGCCATGCGAGTCATGATGTTCGGCGGCAAGTTCTGCCGAACGTGCACGCTCGGGCTGCAAATCCGGATTGGGATTGGCGAGAACCGTTCCGACCGTTGTCGCCTGATAGAGTTCGCCGACCGTCGGGAATCGCCACGCCTGCCCAAACGACGCCTTGAGCCGCCAGTGGGTCGCGGGTCGCCATTCAAGCGTCGCCTTGGGCGAAAAGCCGGTTGCCGTGCGCTCGGCCTGGGCGATGCCGGGGTTAGCCGCGCTGGTCTGATTGAAACCTCCGAAGGCCCGCCACCATTCCTGCCGCGCACCAACCGTCAGCACGAGTCCCTGCGCAAAGGCCCAGCTATCCTGCGCCCAGATCGCCACCGTCCGCGTCTTGCCAAGCGAAGCCGCAGTGCGAGCGCCCGGAATGCCACTGACCCAATCGGTCGTCGCATAAGTCTGGCCTTGCAGTTTCGACTGGTCGGCATGGGCACCGAAGGACAAGATATTGCCGTCGATACCGTCGGCGGTCTTCGCGCCCGAGCGCAGCGCGCCCTTGGCATCGAGCGTCCACCAGCCCGTCCCGTCCTGCCGCTGAACCGATCCGGCACCACCCGTAAAGGCGCCGGGCAGGACCGCCGTCGGGCTCGACTGCGCGTCCTTGCTGTAATCATAGAGCGAACCGGCAATCTGCCAGTCGAACGAACGCCCCTGACCGTCGAGCGCCACCGCATGCGCCCAGTGCCGCTGGTTGCGCAAATAGAAGCCGGAATTCATCGCGGCGGTGTAAACCGGGTTGCCGCCCGCATCGCGCAGATAGGTGTCGAGCCGTGCCCGCGTGCTGTCGAGGAACAGGCCGACGGTATAGCTGGCCCGCACATCGTCGGTCAGGTCATAGGCAGCCTTCAGCTTGATCGTGTCCTGCACATGATGGTCGATGTCGCCCGCACCCAGCACGACGACCGACGCGCCTAGCCGGTTGAACGTCGGGATACCGCCCGTCGTCCCCGCAGGCGCCGTTGTCGCGGTCGTATAGACGATCGGCTGGCCGTTGCTGACCGTGTGCGTGACGCTCAGGAATGCGGCAAAGCGCCCGAACCGGTCGCCGATAGAGGCACTGGCCTGTCCCGTCGGCAGATCGAGATCAGTCGTATATTGCTTGTGCCACTGGTAATTCGTCAGCAGCTTGACCTGTGCCTCGAGACTTTCGGGCATCCGCGTCGTGATGTTGACGACGGTGCCGATCGAATTGCCCGAATAGGCTGCCGAGAACGGCCCGTAGAGTATGTCGATCCGCGCGATTTCTTCCGGCGCGACCAGATTCCATTTCGGGCTGCCGTTGCCATTGTTGTTGGCGATCAGCGCCGACAGCAGCATCCCGTCGGCATAAATCAGGCTGCGTGCGCTGGACCCCAGCCCCGAAGTGCGCGTCGCGATCGGCGCGAAATTGTCGCCGATCGACCGTTTGCGGATGACGAGGCTGGGCGCATATTTCAGCGTGTCCTCTGCGCTGACGGCATTAACTGTCGTCGTGATGCGGGCGGCGTCGATGGTGACCGTCGTCGAGGGGACATTTTCGATGCGGCGGACGGCCTCGCCAGTGACGATAATCGTATCGGCCTCAGCGGCTTCATTGGCATGGGCAGCAGTGCCCGCAAATGCGAGCGCGGCGCACGAAACGTGCGCGAAAAAACGGGGAAGCATTATTGATTTCCTGAATCTGAAAGCACGGACAGCCGCGAAAAACGCGGCGGTGGATCAGATCAGGCGGGGTGGTCCGATGGCTGGCGGCGGCGGGGCTGGAACGCCGATGTGGGGGGCGCGAAGCAGCGGGATCAGGACTTGTGCGACGGGTGCCAGCAACGCGGGCGGTGCGAGCATCCCGGGCAAGTCGGGTGAAGTCGCAACAGCGAGCGATGCGAAGGCACAGCCGCCGGGCATGGTCGGAACCGACTTGCCGGGGATGTGGACGCTGACCGCGCCCTGCCCCGTGCACATGCTGATCGTGACGCCGTCCGGCCCGAGAACCGGCATATAGCCCGGCGCGACGACCAGCCGCAGCGCCAGCGCGCACGCGACCAGCCACAGGCCGATTATCCGGAATCGAGGCGAAATGCGCGTCACGCGAGCGCCCCTAGCTTCCCCATGGTTCCAGCGAAAGCGGGAATGACGAGGTCGGAAATTGCTGATACCGGCACCGACATGACATCGACCTCATCTCCAAGCTGGAATCTCGTCGTCCACGGCGGTGCCGGCATCTTCACGCCCGACACGATGAAGCCCGGCCAGGAAGATGCCATCAAGGCTGCACTCTCCCGCGCCCTCGACGCGGGATCGACGATCCTGTCGTCGGGCGGTACCGCTCTCGATGCCGTCGAGGCCGCCGTTCGCGTGCTGGAAGACGATCCCTATTTCAACGCGGGTCGCGGTGCCGCACTCAGTTTCGAAGGTGTCGCCGAACTCGACGCCGCAATCATGGACGGGCGCGACCGCGATGCCGGGGCCGTCGCGCGCGTCACAACGACACGCAGCCCGGTTGGCCTCGCCCGCGCGGTGATGCAGGACAGCGCACACGTTTTTCTGGCCGGTGTCGGCGCCGACAGTTTTTCGCGCGAAAGCGGCGTCGAGCAGGTCGACAACGACTGGTTCATCACCCCCGAGCGGCGCCAGAACCTGGCCGACCTGAAGGCGAGCAATGCCGACGCCTATGACGTCGATATGAAATACGGAACGGTCGGCGCGGTCGCCCGCGACACGCATGGCCATGTTGCTGCCGCGACCTCGACGGGCGGCGTCACCGGCAAACGCTGGGGCCGGATCGGCGATTCGCCCGTGATCGGCGCGGGAACCTATGCCGACGACCGCGCGGGGGCGGTGTCGGCGACGGGTTCGGGCGAGTTCTTCATCCGCGCGGGTGCCGCGCACGAAATCTGCGCACGGGTCCGGCTGGGCGGCGAGGACATCCTTACCGCCGCTGCCGCTGTCATGGCCGATGTGAAGGCGCTGGGCGGCAGCGGCGGCGTAATCGTCGTTTCGCCCCACGGCGGTGCAGGCTGGGTCTTCACGACGCCAGGTATGTTCCGCGGGCGGGTGTCATCGGAGGATGCGGTTGAGGTGCGAGTCTTTTAGCCCCTCCTCCTTCAGGGGAGGGGTTGGGGTGGGGGCTTTCCGCGCTTGAACTGTCAGGACGGGAAGCGTTGCGACTCCCCACCCCCAACCCCTCCCCTGAAGGAGGAGGGGCTTAATAAGAACCTAGTTCGGCGTGAACCGGTACGTCCGTACTTCGCAGACATTGACCTTGCGCGCGCGCGTCTTGTTGTCGTCGAAGCTTGCCTTCAGGTCATAGGTGCACACGTCGCCGCTGCCGCCGATGGAAAGCTGTGCCGACTGGCCGGGCTTCAAAATCGTGTCGCCCAGCATGTCTTCGTCGACCGGCTGGCCCTCGCTCGGAGAGGCGTAGAGGCGCGTCATCGTGTTGGCCGTCGCGTTGACGATCGTCACGCGCCGGTCGGCCGCCTGCGCGGTGCCGACGGCACTGGCAAGGACTGCACCCAGGACGAGAAACCGGACACTTTTCACCGTATGATCTCCAAACCCGTGTTGCCGCGGGCAGCGTCGCGGGGATATGATCATCCCTGCGACACCCTCGCTATAAGGCATTTCCCATGTATCGGCTATTAATCGCTTTGGCATTGCTGTTGCCGACACCTGCGCTCGCCTGGTGGGAATACGGGCATGAAACCGTCGGCCAGATTGCGCTCGACAAGGCAAAGCCCGCGACACGGGCCAAGGTGCTGGCGATGATGCGCCAGGGCAGACTGCTCGATACGCCGACATGCCGCGTCGATACCGTCGAGGGGCTGAGCTACTGGCCCGACTGTATCAAGACGCTGAAGGACCGGTTCAGCTATGCCTATTCCTGGCATTACCAGAACGTCGATGTGTGCAAGCCGTTCAATCTGAAACCCGCTTGCGCCGACGGGAACTGTGTCTCGGCACAGGTCACGCGAAACGCGAAACTGCTTTCCGACAAGACACTCAATCCGCGCGAACGGTTGATGGCGCTGGCATTCCTGTTTCATTTCGTCGGCGACCTGCACCAACCGATGCACGCGGGCGACCGCAGCGACAGTGGCGGCAACGACCTGAAGGCCGATTATGGCGTTTATGCAGGCGACCGCCTCAACATCCATGCGATCTGGGACGGTTATCTTGCCGAACGTGCCATCTCGTCTCCGCCAGCGGGTGCGAAGGGGTTGGAGAGCGAAGTCAAGCCCGAGATGGCAGCAGGAACCGTCGAGGACTGGAGCCGCGAAAGCTGGCAGGTCGCGCACGACGCTGTCTATGCGACCGCATTGGGCGGCGATCCCTGTGGCCCGAAACCGGCGCGCGCCCAAATGGACGAGGCGAAAATCCAGAGCGTGATCCTGGTGGTCCGTCTGCAGGTCGAACGCGGCGGGATGCGCCTCGCCCGGTTGCTGGACGAGGCGTTAAAGTAACCCGCTACTGGCCCGCTACTGAATCGTGACCGTCACCGCCCGGCGGTTCTTGGCGTAGGATTCCTCGTCAGATCCCGTCGCGTCGGGGCGTTCCTTGCCATAGCTGATCGTCGTAATCCGCGATGCATCGACGCCGAGCGCGGCGAGCGCGTTCTTTGTCGAATTGGCCCGGCGTTCACCCAGCGCGAGATTGTATTCGCGGGTGCCGCGTTCGTCGGCATGCCCCTCTATCGTCACGCGCTTTTGCGGATAGCGCGCGAGCCACGCGGCCTGCGACTGCAACGTCGCCTGGCTCGGCGAATCGACGTCGAATTTGTCGAGGCCAAAGAAAATGCGGTCGCTGGCCACCGATGCCACGAAATCTTCCTGGCTGCCGGGAAGTGGAACATTGCTCGCGGGCGGAGGCGTGACGGGGCCGACGTTATCGCTGGGCGGAGGCGGCAGCTGTGCCGGCGGCTTTTTCGCGCAACCGGCAATGGCGAGCGCGGCAACGGTTACGATCAGGACTGTACGATTCACTGATATTCTCCTTCTTTATTCCGTCATGCTGAAGTTGTTTCAACATCCACCTGTCCACTCGACGACTGCCAGCGCGGAGGCGTGGACCCTGAGACAAGTTCAGGGTGACGGTTTTGGTAAATTCACGGCAGCAACGGCCCCCAGGTCGGATCGGACCCATCGACCGGCGTCGGCAGTCGGCGTTCGTTTACGCCGGTCAGGTCCACCTGCCACAGCGACGACTTGCCGCCGCGGCCCTGGCTGGTGCGGAAAAACTGGATGACGCGACCGTTGGGCGACCATGTCGGCGCCTCGTCCTGCCAGCTGTTGGTCAGCACGCGTTCGCCCTGCCCGCCCGGCGTCATCACGCCGATGCGGAAATTGCCCTGCATCTTGGTATAGGCGATCAGGTCGCCGCGCGGCGACCATTCAGGCGTCGCATAACGCCCGCCGCCGAAGCTGATCCGTTGCTGGTTCGAGCCATCGGCATTCATCACATAGAGCTGCTGCGAGCCCGACCGGTCACTTTCAAACACGATTCTGCGGCCGTCCGGTGAAAAGCTGCCGCCGACATTGATGCCGGGCGCGGTTGTCAGGCGGCGCGGCGTGCCATCGCCCGTTGCCGAGATCGCGTAGATGTCGGTGTTGCCAGCGTTGCTCATCGAATAGAGGATCGTGCGTCCGTCGGGCGACCAGCGCGGCGCGAACGCTGCGGCGCCGCCCTCGGTCACCAGCCGCTGCCGCCCGGTGCCGATGTCATAGATGTAGATGCGCGGGCGTTTTCCCGCATAACTCAGGTAGACGATCGACTTGTAATCGGGCGAGAAGCGCGGTGTCAGCACGATGTTCTGGCCGTTGGTCAGGAAGCGATGGTTGGCACCGTCCGAATCCATGATCGCCAGCCGCTTGACGCGGTTCTCCTTGGGGCCGGTCTCCGCAATGTACGCGACGCGGCTGTCGAAGAACGGCGATTCACCCGACAGACGCGCATAGATGGCATCGGCGCATTTATGCGCGGCGCGACGCCAGTCGGACGGCTGAACGACATAGCCCGCGCGGGTGAGTTCGGTCCGCAAGCCGACGTCGTAGAGGTAACAACCGACCGTGATGCCGCCATCAGGGTTTGCCTTGACGAAGCCCTGTACCAGCGCCGCCGCGCCCGCGCCGGACCAGCGGTCGAACTGCGGAGACGTCACTTCAGGAAACGCGATGCCCGGCACACCAGCCGGTCCTTGCGGCTTGAACAGCCCCGATCCACGCAGGTCGGACGCAACGACCTCTGCCACCTGTCGGCCCAACGTATCGGTGGTTCCCGCCGCAGTCGATGCGACACTGGGCGTCGGCATGACGGGGACGGCGATGACAAGCGCAGACGTCATGCCGCCGGTTACATCGACCTCAATCGGCGCGCTTCCCTGCGCGAGCACCGGCATCGCCGCCGACGCGGCTACCGATACAATCATCGCACTAACGAGAGTTTTCAGCGGGGGCACAGGCAATCCTCTTCTTTGCCCCTTAATCGGGCAGCTTATAGTTCAAATTGATATTCTTCCACCCCTCGTACATCTCGGGAGGAAGCTCGAACGGCGCACATTGCACAAACGCAGATGCTGCCAATTCACCGACGCGTTTTGCATAACGTGAATTATCGTCATCGACGCCGGTTTGGCTGACAACCGCCGGCGGGGCGACGAGTGTGCCATTGGGGTTGAGCCGGATATTGAGCTTGGTCGTGATCCTGTTCGAATCCGGCCCCGGACTGTTGACGCGGTCTGCACAAGGCTGAACCTGGCGGCGGATTGCGCTGACCAGGCTCGCCATTTCCGCCCCTCCGATCGCAGCGCGCGGCGACTGGGCCGTGCTGGCCGTCTGGCGATCGGTGATGCCCCTCAGGAAATCGGTGCCGAGCCGCGATCCGCGCGGCGTTTCGGTCGGCTTCACGGGCGAGGGCTTGGCCGGTGACGGTTTGGCTTGCGTGGGCGCAGGTGCAGGAGTCGATCTCGGCAGTGGCGTCGGTGTGGGGGCCAGTGCAGCTGGCGGCGTCGCGGCATCGACCGGGGGACCGACTTCGGGCGCGACACTGGCGGCGGGTTCCACCTGCGAGGGGTTGGGCGCGGTGTCGGTCATGCCGACCTTGTCGACGATCTGGATGTCGATCGGCTGGGTCAACGGCGGCACAGGTTTCGGCGCAAACGCGATGCCCAGCGAAAGGACGCCGAACAACAGGGCATGGCCGATGACGGCAACACCGAGACCGGTAGTCTCGGCGCGATCCGCCACGATGCTCATTTTCCTTCGACCGTAACGAGCGCCACGCGGGTCAGCCCCGCGCGGCTGAGTTCGCCCATCACGCGCATAACCCGCCCGTAATCGAGTGCTCGGTCGGCGCGCAGGAACACCTGCGGCCCCTTGTCCCCGCCACGCGCGGCAAGGCGCGTCAGCATATCGGGAAGCGCGTCCGACGCGATCTCGGCATCGTTCAGGAAAATGCGCCCCTTGGCATCGAGCGAGAGCTGGATAGGCTTTGCGTCCTGATCGAGCGCCTTCGACCGCGCGTCTGGCAGGTTCACTGGTACGCCCGCGACCAGCAGCGGCGCGGTCACCATGAAGATGATCAGTAGCACGAGCATCACGTCGACCATCGGCGTGACGTTGATCTCCGCCATCGGCGCACGGCGCGTGCGGGAACGCGATGAGGGGGACGAAATCATAGCCCCGCCCCTCCGCCGAGCGCCAGCGAGGTGCTCGTTCGAGCGCTAGCGAAAACCGGTGCCGCATAGACCTCGCTTACGCTCGGCCGGGCTCCTCGCTTACGCTCGGAGAAGAAATTCTCCATCACAGCGCGTCCAACTCGCGGCTGAGCGTGGCATGAAAACCATCGGCAAACCGACCAAGCCGCGCCTCGAGCCGGTTCAGCCGGTGCGAGAAACGGTTATAGGCGATGACCGCCGGAATCGCCGCGAACAGGCCAAGCGCGGTCGCGAACAGCGCCTCCGCAATGCCCGGTGCCACGACTGCAAGCGATGTGTTCTGCGCCGCCGCGATGCCAGAAAAGCTGCGCATGATACCCCAGACGGTGCCGAACAGCCCCACGAATGGCGCCACCGACCCCACCGTCGCCAGCACGTTCAGCCGGTCGGCGAGTTTGTCGACTTCCGCCGCAACGCCCGCCGCCAACGCCGACGACAGCCGCGCCCGTGTGCCTTCACGGTCGATCTTGCCCTTGGTCGATTGCCGCCATTCGGCCAGACCCGCCGCGAACACCCTGGCGCTTGGCACCTCGCTGTCGCGATGGTCGCGGGAGAAGCTTTCGACATCCTCGGCCTTCAGGAACGACCGCTCGAACGCGTCGGATTCCTTGGTCGCGACACCGATGCGCAGCGACGCGGCGACGATGATCGACCAGGTCCAGACACTGGCGGCGAGCAACAGGATCATCACCCCCTTCACGACCAGGTCGGCCTGAAGGAACAGCGCGATGGGCGACATCGTCGTCGGGTCGGTCGAAACTTCGAACATATACTCTATCCGTTACTCACGAGTTTTGAAAAAGCCTCGACCCACGGTTTTGGTTGCCGACGAGACCGTCCTTCGCGCGTCAGGAAGGCCGCCGTCACCACTGCATCGGTCAGCACTTCATCCCCGCGCATGACTCGTTGATGAATGGTGGCGGTTGCGGCTCCTACGCCGGTCACGCGGCTGACGACGACCAACGTGTCATCGAGACCCGCCGGGCGGCGATATTTGATCGTCAGGTCCGCCACTGCGTAAACACCCTCGCCACTGTCGAAGCTGCCGCGCTGGTCGATCCCGACGCAGGCCAGCATGTCCGACCGCGCGCGTTCCATGAAGCGCAGGTAATTCGCGTGATAGACGACGCCCGACAGGTCGGTGTCCTCGAAATAGACGCGCACCGGGAAACGATGCTCGAGACCGTCGAAGCGGCCGGTCGTGGGGGCATCGTTGGGCATGCAGACGGCTGTAGCGGCGGGGTGGCGGAGAGGGAATCCCTTAACAACGTCACCCCGGCGAAGGCCGGGGCCTAGACACCCATTAACCGTTGATCCGATCGTACAGATCGGCCCACTCCGGATTGGCCTCACGAATGAGCCGCAACCGCCAACTCCGGTGCCATTTCTTGATCTGCTTTTCGCGCGCAATGGCGTCGGCGATGTTGTCGAATGGTTCGGCGTAAACGAGGCGGGTGAGTTTCCATTTGCGGCAGAACGCCGATCCCGTACCGTCACGATGCTGTCCCACACGCAGGGCAATGTCGCTTGTGACACCAGTGTAGAGCGTACCGAAATTGGCATTCGTCATGATATAGACCCAGCCTGCCACCGGTGCGGCGCCTAGCGTTGCAAAGCGGCTAGGCCCCGGCCTTCGCCGGGGTGACCAGGACGGTCACTCGAACAATCCGTCCTGCGACCCCGCCGGCGGGTTCAGTCCAAGATGCTTCCACCCGCCCGCGTTCAGGCAGCGTCCGCGCGCGGTGCGGGCGACGAGGCCGAGCTGGATCAAATACGGCTCGATCACTTCCTCGATCGTGTCGCGCGGTTCGCTGAGGCCCGCGGCCAATGTTTCAACGCCGACGGGACCGCCTTTGTAGATGTCAGCGATCATGTGCAGGTAACGCCGGTCCATCGCGTCGAGGCCCAGCGCATCGACCTCCAGCCGGGTTAGTGCCGCGTCGGCGATCGCGCGCGTCACGCTGGCATCGCCCGCGACATTGGCGAAATCACGGACGCGGCGCAGCAGCCGCCCGGCAATGCGCGGTGTCCCGCGGCTGCGCTTGGCCACCTCGGCGGCACCATCGGGCGCGATGTGCAGGTCGAGCAGGCTGGCCGCGCGCGTCACGACGCGTTCGAGTTCATCGACCGTGTAGAAGTGCAGCCGCACCGGAATGCCGAAACGGTCGCGCAGTGGCGTCGTCAGCAACCCCTGCCGCGTGGTCGCGCCGACCAAAGTGAACTTTGGCAAGTCGATCCGCACCGACCGCGCCGATGGCCCTTCGCCGATCATGATGTCGAGCGCGCGGTCCTCCATCGCGGGATAGAGGATTTCCTCGACCGCGGGCGCAAGCCGGTGGATCTCGTCAATGAACAGGACGTCGCCGTCCTCGAGGTTGGTCAGCAGCGCCGCAAGGTCGCCCGACTTGGCGATGACGGGACCGGACGTGGCGCGGAAACCCACGCCCATTTCGCGCGCGATGATCTGCGCGAGCGTCGTCTTGCCCAGCCCCGGCGGCCCGAAGAACAACACATGGTCGAGCGCATCGCCGCGCGACTTCGCCGCCTGAATAAACACGCGAAGGTTATCGCGCGCCGCCTTCTGCCCGACGAATTCGTCGAGCGACTTCGGCCGCAACGCGGCGTCAATGTCCTCGGGCTGACGGTTCGAAGTGAGGATGCGATCAGCGTCGGTCATGCGGTCAGGAACGTCCTAACCGCACATCGCATCGACTGTCGAGCGCGGCACCGCCGCGCCCGACCGGTCGATCAATAAAACGCGCCGTAGATCACATCGACGACACGTCGTGTACGGATTTGCACCAGCAGCAGATCCGGTCCGTAACGTACCCAGCGATATCCCGCTGGCGGTGCTCCGACGCCGAGCGCCGCATAATTGTTGTAGTAATAATAGTTGGACAACAGGATCGTCGGCAGAAGTACCCCAACCACCCAGCGACGATAACGATAGCCGGGAGGATATTTGAATCCTGGCCCTCGAATCGGCCGGAAATGCGGAGGACGACCCGCGCCCGGCCGATGATGCGGTGGACGCACAACTGGCGGACGCACAACCGGGGGTCGCACTACGGGTGGGCGAACGACGGGAGGACGGACACCGTTGCCGGGATTGGGTCTGGGCGGAGGGCCGCCACCAGGGTTGGGTGGCCTGACACCCGGGTTCGGTGGACGAACACCGCCACCGGGTCCGGCTCCGGGATTTGGTCGTTCGGGTCTGGCGGGCTGCGTCACCGGCGGACCGGGTCGGCGATCGCCACCGGCTTGCTGGGCAACAACGATGTCAGGGACGACCAGCAGGAACAGGCTGGTCGCAGTCAGTAGGCGTCGCATGGGGCATGCCTCCCGTGGTTGGATAGAGAGCTTATGCCTCTGAAATCAGTGAAGCAAGCCATTGCGATGGCTTATATCACGCCCAACGTTGTATCCCTTCCCCGACGATCTCGACCCACGCGTGCTTTCGGCTTTCGTACACCGAGTAGTCCGGCGGCGGGAAGCCTGGTTCGGCGAACGCACCGATCGCCACCGCGACGAGTTCGGGCTGCGCGAGGGCATGGTAGAAAACAGTCGATCCGCACTCGGGGCAGAAACTGAAGACTGCCCCACCACCTTCATCGCCGGTCCGCGTCCATTGTTTTGCGTCGCCGGAAATGACGACGCGCTCCTCCGGAAACCGCGCTTGCGCCGCAAAGGAACTGCCCGAGCGCTTCTGGCAGTCGAGACAATGGCAGACCGAAATCCGCACCGGATCGCCCGCGCATTCGACGGCGAGTTGCCCGCATGAGCAGGTGGCGCGGCGGACGTCGCTCATCGACCGAGCGCCCTTGCCACATCGCGGGCATGATGGAGAATACGGACGATTTCGATATGCTCGTCGGCCACGCAATAGAACAGTCGATGCGAGCGATACGTAAAGGTACGGATGTCGCCCGTCAGCTCTTCGCTCAATGCGCCCGCGAGTGGGTTTTCGCGCAGGAACCCGAACGTGCGTCGCAACCCTGCCATATAGTCCTTCGCAACCGGAACGCCGAACGTCCGCTTGCTGTAGATACGAATGGTACGAATATCGTCCTGCGCTGCCGCGCTGACGCGGATGCTAATCACGAAAGTCCGGGTCTTCCGCCATCACGGCATCGAGCACGCTTTCGGCTTCGCCCTCTACAAGGCCCGACGCCAGCCCCTTGTCGATTTCCGCCTGCAACCACGCCCGGTCGTCCTCGGCATTCTCCTGATCGCGCCTAACGAGATCGCGAAGATAATCTGCCGCATCGGCATAACGCCCCTGCGCGAGCCGCGTGTTGACCCAGCTTTCGAGCGAGGGCGGAATGGCGACATTGAGCTGGGTCATGCAGGGAGAATAGCGGCTGTCATTGTCGTAGCCAACTCCAACGCCGCCTTTTGGCCCAGCTCAACCTCAAACATCCAGATTCGCGACACTCAGCGCATTCTCCTGAATGAACTCGCGGCGCGGTTCGACGACGTCGCCCATCAGCTGGGTGAAGATGTTGTCCGCAGATTGAGACTCGGAGACTTCGACGCGGAGCATCGACCGCGCCTCGGGATCGAGCGTCGTTTCCCACAGCTGGTCGGCGTTCATTTCGCCGAGTCCCTTGTAGCGCTGAAACTTCATGCCCTTGCGCCCGAGCGCCAGGATCGCGTCGAGCAGGTCCGACGGACGCGAAACGAGGACGCCCTTCGGGTCGAGCGTAACGGCTTCCTCGCCCTCTTCCGTCGTTTCCTCGGCAGCCTCGGCCTGTGTGCCCGTCTTGGGCGCGCTCACCAGCCGCGCGACGCTGGAATAGCTTTCGGCCTGTTCGGCAACCAACGTGTGGAGGCGGCGCGCCTCCTGGCTCAGCAGGAACGCCGCGTCGATGATATTGTGGTCGGTGACCCCGCGCCACAGCCGGCGCAGGATATAGTCGCCATCGGCACCGATCGACGCGCTCCATTGCGCTTCGAGATCGGCCCGGCCGAGCCATTCCGCCGCAAGGTCGAGCGCGCGGGCGCGCTGGTCGTCACGCAACGACGGGTCGAGCGCGCCCATGAGCGCCAGTCCCTCGACGATCGCCTGATCATAACGTCGCGGAACATACCGCATCAGGCTGCGCATCCGCCGCGCATGATCGACGAGCGTTCGCAGATCGGCACCGGTGCGGGTGCCCTGTGGCCCCTCCAACCGCGAGGCCGCGACGCCCGCTTCGACCAGATATTCGTCGAGCGCCGCGTCGTCCTTCAGATACACTTCGCTGCGACCGCGCGCAGCCTTGTAGAGCGGCGGCTGGGCGATGAAGAGATGCCCTGCGTCGATGACCGGGCGCATGTGGCGATAGAAGAATGTCAGTAACAGCGTGCGGATGTGCGAGCCATCGACGTCTGCGTCCGTCATGATGACGATCTTGTGATACCGCAGCTTTTCGATGTTGAAATCGTCGAGGATGCTGGTTCCCATTGCCTGGATCAGCGAGCTGATTTCCTTGCTCGAAATCATCCGGTCGAAACGTGCGCGCTCGACATTCAAAATCTTGCCGCGCAGCGGCAAAATCGCCTGATATTTGCGATCGCGGCCCATTTTAGCGCTGCCGCCGGCGGAGTCACCCTCGACCAGGAACAGTTCGGACTTGGCTGGATCCTTTTCTTCGCAATCGTGCAGCTTGCCGGGCAGTGACGTACCGCCCATCACCGACTTGCGGCTGGCCTCGCGCGCCTTTTTCGCGGCTTCGCGCGCAGCGGCGGCGTCGATCACCTTCTGGATGATCGAACGCGCGTTCTGCGGGTTTTCCTCGAGCCATTCGGCAAGCTTGTCCGACATCAGGCTTTCGAGGGGCTGGCGGACTTCGGATGAGACCAGCTTGTCCTTGGTTTGCGACGAGAATTTGGGGTCCGGCAGCTTGACCGAAACGATCGCGGTCAACCCCTCACGCATGTCCTCACCCGTGAGCGTGACCTTCTCTTTCTTCATCAACCCCGATTTCTCGGCATAGTTGTTGAGTGTGCGCGTCAACGCGGCGCGGAACGCCGCCATGTGCGTACCGCCGTCGCGCTGCGGGATGTTGTTGGTGAAGGCGAGGACGTTCTCGTAATAGCTGTCGTTCCATTCGAGTGCGACCTCGATACCCACGTCGTCGCGCTGGCCCGTGACCGAAATCGGGTCGGGGAACAGTGGCGTCTTGGCGCGATCAAGATATTTCACGAACGCGGCGATCCCGCCCTCGTAATACAGCTCATGCTCGACGCGTTCGGCATGGCGCGCGTCGGCGAGGAAGATGCGGACACCCGAATTGAGGAACGCGAGCTCACGATAGCGATGCTCGAGTTTCTCGAAATCGAACTCGACGATCTTGAAGGTTGCGGGGGACGGCAGGAAGGTGACCTTGGTCCCCTTCTTTCCCTCCGGCGCGGGACCGACCATCTTGAGCGGCGCAACGGCATCGCCAAAGGCGAAGCGCATGTAATGCTCCTGCCCGTCGCGCCAGATCGTCAGGTCGAG
>JBDUBD010000056.1:0-16738 GCA_040004295.1 Sphingomonadales bacterium
GGTAGAGCATCGCATTCGTAATGCGGGGGTCAGGTGTTCGAGTCACCTAAGCGGCACCAGTGTTTCTTCGAAAATTTGGCGTGTCGGCGCAGGCACGAACCGCCTTCCGTTCCTCAGCCTTGTGACCTACCGCAGGCCGCCAATGAACTGCGGGCACCTGGCTACAGGTGCGCCTTCGCATGGATTGCCAAGCCATCATCAACAACAACGAAGGCTAAGCGGAAGCCCAAAGCTACGCGCGTACCGGCGGCAGCAGCATAAGCGTACATCATATAGCCAACTCGAGCTTTGTCAGTCCTTTGAACGCTGGTTTGACGTCCCGCTTGTAAACAACATAGCTATGTCGAAGAAGGCGGAAAATGGTGCCCGGGGACGGGGTCGAACCGCCGACACTGCGATTTTCAGTCGCATGCTCTACCAACTGAGCTACCCGGGCATGCGCGGTATTAACCGCGAAGGCGCCGCCTATAGCGACGCGTTGTCCTCGCTGTCCAGCCCATCCGTGACGGTCGGCCCCGGAACGCGGTAACCCTCGTTAAACCAGCGCAGCATGTCGCGCCCGCGACAGCCCTTCGAACAAAAGGGTGCGAATTCCGCCACGCTTTCGCGCTCACAGATCGGGCAGTGTTCAGGCGCGCTCTTCATAGCCCGACCAGATGGGACGTGCAGTGTCCGCGCGCAAGCCGACAGAACCGCCCAGATGGCGTGACAATCGTTCGAGCCAGTCGGCCCGGCTTTCCAGGACGGCGATGACCGGGGGTGCTGCGACCAGACGTGTGGCACCGACGAGCCCTGATCGTTCGGTCCGGCGGAGCAGGGCGCGCGCCGCATGCCCGGCGGGATCGGCGCGGAGTTGTTCGTTCAGCGATGCGCGCAGGCGCGGCCTGATGACCTGCATCAGGCCGAACCCGTTGATCGCCGTTCGCTCGAAGGGTTGTGGCAAGAACGCGTCGAAGCGTTCGGCCGTCGCGATCCGCTCCTCACGATTGCCGAGCGTCGGAAAATCGATTCCGATCGACCCGGCAATGCCGAACCGGCGAATGGCAAGCGCGGCGGCTTGCGCGGCAGCCAGCGCGAGCGCGGCCGGGGGCAAATAGCCATCGACGTCTATCACCGTCATCGCGGCGGTTGGTTCGATCAGCACCGTTCCGCCGTCGAAATCGACACGCCCCGTCTGGGCGGTTGCCAGGACTTCGCTCCACCCTGCCGCTTCCAGCCGGTCTTCACCGTGCGGACTGCACTCGACGACCGCGAAGTCTGTTGCGGCAATGCGGGCCTTCAGGTCGGGGCCGTCCTGCAATGTTCCGTCGCTGGCGGGACGTGCCTTCATCCGTTTGGGATTGCCTGGTTCGGACATAGCCTCGCGCACGATCTCGATTCGTATGCGCGCTCCTTTCGTCCAGTCGCGTGAGAGCGGCTCGACGAGCGCCTCGGCGCCGTCGCCAAGACGCGCGACGCCCCGCCGACTGGAAATCAGGATGTCGGTCAGTTGTGCGTCGGCAATCGTGCCGCATCGCCAGACCTTCGCATCCGTCTCGATCAGCGCTTCGATAATCTCGCCGTTATCGACCAGTGCGGCGCGCGCTTCACCGATGCCAGCCTCATACAGCCATTCAGGCACAGGCCACGCCGCTTGCGATCAACAGGTTGCGCGTTTCGTAAAGGGGCAGGCCGACGACACCCGAATGGCTGCCCGAAAGCGCCCGGACGAACGCTTCGGCCCGACCCTGTATGGCATAGCCACCCGCCTTGCCGGACCATTCGTCGCCCGCAATGTAAGTTTCGATCTCGGCGGCCGACAGCGGCTTGAAAGTGACGATGGTGTCCGACAGCCGCTCGCGCAGCTGCCCCGCAGCGTCGATGACCGCGAGGGCGGTGAACACATGGTGCCGTCGCCCCGACAGTAGCGTCAGGCATTCGCACGCGGTCGCTTCGTCCTCCGCCTTGGGGAGGATGCGGCGGCCACAGGCGACGACGGTATCAGCGGCCAGAACGACCGATCCGGCATGCCGCCCTGCAACTGCCATCGCCTTCTCCCGTGACAGACGCGCGGCATGGGCGCGCGGCACTTCCGCGCGACGCACAGTCTCGTCGATATCGGCCGCATCAATCGCATCCGGCACGATGCCGATTCGTGCCAGCAGGTCGCGCCTGCGCGGGGATGCTGAAGCAAGGACAAGGCGCACGCCCGGCGCGCCCGCCGTCGGAGTCAGGATTGGCCGGGGCCGCCGCGACCCGGCATGAAGCGATAGGTTATGCGGCCCTTGGTCAGGTCATAGGGCGTCATTTCGACGAGGACGTCGTCGCCGGTCAGCACACGGATGCGGTTCTTGCGCATCTTGCCGGCGGTGTGACCCAGCACCTCATGGTCGTTCTCCAGCTTCACGCGGAACATCGCGTTGGGGAGCAGCTCGACCACCGTGCCGCGCATTTCGAGAAGTTCTTCCTTGGCCATGCAGCCCTTTTCATTTTCTGGACATAAAAGCGGCGGCTCCCTTACCCGCACAAGCGCGGAAAAGGAAGCCGCCGCATTTATTGCACGCTTAACCTGCGCCGTGTGCCAATGCAGCGAGCAAGAGCAAGGCCACGATATTTGTGATCTTGATCATCGGGTTGACCGCCGGACCCGCCGTATCCTTGTACGGATCGCCAACGGTATCGCCGGTCACTGCGGCCTTGTGGGCCTCGCTGCCCTTGCCGCCGTGATGGCCATCTTCGATGTACTTCTTGGCATTGTCCCATGCGCCGCCGCCGCTGGTCATCGAGATCGCGACGAACAGGCCGGAGACGATCACGCCGAGCAGCAATGCGCCGAGCGCGGCAAAGCCGTTGGCCTGTCCTGCAACCGCAGTGATCACGAAGTAGACAATGATCGGCGTCAGCACCGGCAACAGGCTGGGCACGATCATTTCCTTGATCGCCGCCTTTGTCACCAGATCCACAGTGCGGGCGTAGTCGGGCTTCGACGTCCCTTCCATGATGCCCTTGTTTGTAGCGAACTGGTCGCGCACGTCCTTCACCACGTCACCTGCGGCACGACCGACGGCGGTCATGCCCATGGCACCGAAGAGATAGGGCAACAGCGCGCCAAGCAGCAGGCCGACGATGACGTACGGGTTCTCGAGGCTGAAATCGACCGTCAGGTTGGAAAAGAACTCCTTCAGGTCGTTGGTGTACGCCGCGAACAGCACGAGTGCCGCCAGTGCCGCCGAACCGATCGCATAGCCCTTGGTCACGGCCTTGGTCGTGTTGCCGACGGCGTCGAGGGCGTCGGTGCGCGTACGAACCTCGTCCTCCATGCCCGACATTTCGGCGATGCCACCGGCATTGTCGGTAACCGGGCCATAGGCATCGAGTGCGACGACCATGCCGGCGAGCGCGAGCATCGAGGTTGCTGCAAAGGCGATGCCGATCAGGCCCGCCAATTGGTAGGCGACGATCATGCCGACGACGATGACGATGGTCGGCATCGCGGTCGATTCGAGGCTGATCGCCAGTCCCTGGATCACGTTGGTGCCGTGGCCCGTTTCGGACGCCTTGGCGATGCTGCGCACCGGGCGATAGTTGGTGCCCGTGTAGTATTCGGTAATCCATACCAGCGCACCAGTGACGCTCAGACCGACCATCATCGACCAGAACAGATCCCAGCCGGTAAAGGTCACGCCCTCGCCGGACGGTGTACCGCCGATCGTCGCCGACAGGTCGCCCAGCACGTATTGGGTAACGAACCAGATCGCCGGGATCGAGGTGATCACCGTGACCCAGAAGCCCTTGTACAGCGCACCCATGATCGACTGGCTGCTGCCGAGACGAACGAAGTATGTGCCGAGAATCGAGGTAAAGATGCATGCACCGCCGATGACGAGCGGCAGGCACATCAGCGCCAGCAGGCTGGTCGCATCGAGCGAGGCTTTCATCAGTAGCGCGATGAGGACCATCGTCGCACCGACGGTGACGACATAGGTTTCGAACAGGTCGGCGGCCATGCCCGCGCAGTCGCCGACATTGTCGCCGACGTTGTCGGCGATGACGGCGGGATTGCGGGGGTCGTCCTCAGGGATACCGGCCTCGACCTTGCCGACCAGATCGGCGCCGACGTCAGCGGCCTTGGTAAAGATACCGCCGCCGAGACGCGCGAAGATCGAGATCAGCGATGCGCCGAAGGCCAATGCGACCAGCGCGTCGATGACGACCCGCGTTTCAGGGGCGTTGCCCGCGATGAAAACGAGATAATAGAAGAAGACCGAGATCGCGAGCAGCGCAAGGCCCGCAACGAGCATGCCGGTGATCGCACCCGAACGGAACGCGACAGTCAGGCCGTTCTGCAGTCCGGTGCGTGCCGCCTCTGCCGTGCGGACGTTGGCGCGAACCGAAATGTTCATACCAATGAAGCCTGCCACGCCTGACAGGACTGCGCCGATGACAAAGCCGATGGCCGAGGTGACCCCGAGGAATGCCCCGACCAGCACCGCGACGACGACACCGACGATGGCGATCGTCGTATATTGGCGATTGAGATAGGCTTTTGCGCCTTCCTGAATGGCGGCGGCAATTTCCTGCATCCGGGCATTACCCGGCGAGGATCGCAACACCTGCTGCGACGTCACAAAGCCATAGAGCACGGCCACCAGACCGCACACGATGGCAAACAGAACAAAGTTCATGGGCATCCCTCCATTTATATTACCGCGTCCAAGCCCCAGACTGCGGAATTCCCCGGTGTTTAAGCAGCGGCCTTCGGCAAAGGCAAATTATTACCCGTGCTGCCACCCGAGGCGCGCGGGGAGGGGCGCCGGGCCTTTTGCATCATGGAGTGTCAGGCCGCACCCATCGGCAAAACCACCGATGTGGGTTGCGGGCACGGGCGGGTCGAAATCGGCGGGAGCGGCGAAGAGCAGTTCATAGTCGTCACCGGCGGTGACTGCCGCCATGCGCTCGCCCGCCACCGGCACCCTGTCGAGATCGATAATAACGGCAAGTCCGCTCGCGTCCGCCATGCGTTGTGCATCGATCAACAGCCCGTCGGATACGTCCATCATCGCATGGACGAGCGGCGCGAGAGCCTGTCCCTCGGCGAGGCGGGGCGTAGGGCGGCGGTATGCTATCACAGCATCGCTGTGCTCTCCCGACGGCGGAAGCCTAGGCGTATCGAGTATCGCACCTGGTGACTGGGCTCCCACCTCCACGGGAGCACGAAGTGTAGCCAGGCCCAGCCCGGCCAATCCGATCGTCCCTGTCACCCACAGCCCATCCCCCGCAAGTGCCCCGCTCCGCGACGGGGCAATCGCGGATCGCCCGATCGCCGTCAGCGACAGCACACGCGGCCCCTCGACCGTGTCGCCGCCCAGCAACGGTACGTCGAACGCTGTGAGCGCTTTCCCCAGTCCGCGCACGAAGGCCGCGTCCCAGTCGTCGTCGCCCAGCGGATAACCGAGCAACACGCCTGCGGGCACCGCACCCTTGGCCGCGAGATCGCTCAGGTTCACGGCGACCAGCTTCCAAGCTACGTCCTCTGGCGGATCATCGGGCAGGAAATGGACGCCCTCGACCAGCATGTCATGCGTCAGGACGAGATCGCCGATGACGGCGGTGTCATCCGCCAAGCCTCGCGCGGCGGGGTGTGTGGCGAGCGGTCGTAGAAGGGCGAGAAACTCGGCTTCGGTCACTTAGCCGTCGGACACCCGCTCGATGTCTGCACCCACTGCCGACAGCTTTTCCTCAAGCCGCTCATAGCCACGATCGAGGTGATAGACCCGCTGGACCTGTGTTTCGCCCTCTGCCGCCAACCCCGCGATGATCAGCGACATCGACGCGCGCAGGTCGGTTGCCATCACCGGTGCGCCCGTCAGCCGGGGCACGCCACGCACAAGCGCCGAGCGCCCGGTTACGGTGATGTCCGCGCCCATGCGCGCCAGTTCGGGCACGTGCATGTAGCGGTTCTCGAAGATCGTCTCGGTCAGCATCGACGCGCCGTCCGCGCGGCACAGCATCGCCATGAACTGCGCCTGCATGTCGGTTGCGAACCCCGGATAGGGGGCGGTCGACAAAGTCAGCGGGCCGAGTTGACCGTTCGCGGCGACCGTAACCACATTGCCCTTTACCGTCACCGCGACTCCCGCCTCACGCAACGCATCGAATGTTGCGCTCATCTCGTCGGCGTCGGCCCCGACCAGATCGACAGACCCGCCAGTGATCGCGACGGCGCAGGCATAGCTGCCCGCCTCGATCCGGTCGGGCATGACCGCATAGGTCGCGCCGTGCAGCCGGTCGCGCCCCTCGATCGTCAGCGTCTCGGTGCCGATCCCCTCGATCGACGCACCCATTGCGACGAGGCATCGGCATAGATCGACGATCTCCGGCTCGCGCGCCGCATTCTCGATGACGCAGGTGCCCTTGGCGAGGACGGCGGCCATTAACGCGTTTTCTGTTGCGCCGACCGAAACCACGGGAAAGCGCATGCTGCCCCCAGGCAAGCGGCCACCGGGGGCGGTCACCTTCACATAGCCATGCGTGATCTCGATCTCAGCCCCGAATGCTTCGAGCGCCTTCAGATGGAGGTCGATCGGGCGGGTGCCGATGGCACAGCCGCCGGGCAGCGACACCGTTGCCTCGCCCATCCGCGCGAGCAGTGGCCCCAGCACCAGGATCGACGCGCGCATTTTGCGGACGATGTCATAGGGGGCCATCGTCGAGGTGACATGCCCGGCGCGCATCGTCATGACCCGTCCGAAATCCTCGGGCCGCGCGCCCTCGATCGAGGTCGAAACGCCGAGTTGATTGAGCAGATGTCCGAAGCTGTCGACATCGGCCAGACGCGGCAGGTTGCGCAGGGTCAGCGGTTCGTCGGTCAGCAACGCGCACGGCATAAGGGTTAGCGCAGCGTTCTTGGCTCCGGAGATGTGAATGCGGCCCGACAGCATGTTGCCGCCGCGAATGAGAATGCGGTCCATCCCTGTGGCGTAAGGGGCGGCGCATCGCTGCGCAAGCGCGGTGCGATCATGATTCGGTCGGTCGTTCCACACTCGCCATCAGCGCTTCATATTGCTGGGCAAGCTCGGCGTGCACTTGCGCGATCTCCCTGGTGCGGGCCGCTTTCTCCGCGGCCCGCTCCTCGCGAATACGACGTGAATAATATTCCTCGTCTATAGCCGTCATTGCGCGTTTCCTCCCTGCCCCATGAAGGGGACTGCTCTCTCCTGTCGGGAAAATCGTTTCGGACAAACAACATGGATCAATTGCGGCCGAGAAAGTTTCGCTTACGGTCCGCGTCGCAAAGCGGCATGTTGGGGCCATGACAAGCAATCGAGCGACAGTCACAGGGCGGTTCCTGATGGGCCGCCATCGTGAAGAGCTTTTACCGGTCGAGGTCGACGTGCTGGAAAACGCGGTCGGCTCGGTCGTGACATTCGGACCGCGTCAGGATCTCGTTCGGCACGGCGATCCCGTCGAGCGCAGCATGTTGCTGGTTGAGGGGTTCATCTGCCGTTACATGGACGGGCTGGACGGCGATCGACAGCTGGTCGCGCTGCATGTGCCCGGCGACTTCGTCGATCTGCACGGCTATCCCATGCGGCAACTCGATCATGACGTTGCGACCATCACGGCGTGCACCGTTGCCACCTTTCCGCACGATGTCGTCGAACGGATGGTCATCGACCATCCCAACCTCGGTCGCCTGTTGTGGTTCAGCACCCTGCTCGACGCGGCGATGCACCGCGAATGGATTTTTCGCCTCGGGCGCCTCGGTGCCAGCGGACGCGTCGCGCATCTGTTTTCGGAACTCGGTTGCCGGTTGCAGATGGTCGGACTCAGCGACGGGCTGACCTACGGTCTACCGCTGCATCAGTCCGACATCGCGTCGGCGTGCGGTATCACAACCGTCCACACCAACCGCATCCTGCGCGAACTACGCGAGCGCGGGGTGGTGACGTTTTCCGGCGGAGAGATTGTGGTCCAGGATATTGATACATTGTACGCGATCGGGGAATTCGATCCGCGCTATCTGTATCCCTCGCCGCGCTAGGCGCGTCTCACGCCTTCTCCAGCGTGCACTGCAACGGGTGCTGCTGCGACCGGGCGAAATCCATCACCTGCGTTACCTTGGTCTCGGCGACCTCGTAACTGAAGATGCCACACACGCCGACGCCCTTCTGGTGGACATGCAGCATGACGCGCGTCGCATCCTCCAGGCTCATCCGGAAAAACCGCTGCAGGCACAGGACGACGAACTCCATCGGCGTATAGTCGTCGTTGAGCATCAGCACCTTGTACGGCTGCGGCTGCTTGGTCCGCGTGCGGGTGCGCGTCGCCACACCTGCTCCGGTGCCGCGGTCATCGCCCTGTCGATCGTCTGCCATGCGGATTGTCATCGTTGCCCAGAATATGGCGAAGCGCAGCGGGGCGGCAAGGGTTGTGCGACAAAAAGATGCGATTCCGGTCGGATGCGGGCTTGGCAGGCCGGGGGCACAAGCGCGGAAATCCGTCATAAATGTGCCGTTACGTTCACTAGAGTCACTGGGTGCGCGACTTTGGTGTGACTCTAAGCGGGATAAGTGGCTGGGAACATTGGATCGGTGGGCCTCAAGAGCTGTAATTCACGCATTGTATTTACCCCTCCCGTCATTTCCTCGAAGGCGGAATCCAGCGCGCGCCGCGTGTTCCGAAGTTGGGTTCCCGCCTTCGCGGGAATGACGACGGAAGAAAGCGGCCTTCGGAATGGAGCCGATATTCATGCGTTGGCGCGGCGAAGGCGACAATCGCTGTCAAAGAGCGTCGGACCGAATCGGTCCGCGACAATGGTGGCTGCAGCTGAGCGTGTAGGACAGCGAAAAGCATCGTTGCGCCGCCGTGCTCAATGTCTGCTATTGGGTGGTTAGGCGACGGGCAGCTTTTGGAGCTTGGTTTCTTATAGCGGACATGGTTTTAACTCGGCCATGAATGACCTCGCCTTGCTTACGTGGCTTCCGTTTCTCGCTCTTGGCTGGATCGCCTTAGCAATTGGGATTTCTATCGCCTTTCGGAAAAGGCGTGGAAAGCCGCTGTTTCCGAAGGTTGCACCGGACGCGGTCTATTCCGAACGCGGCTGCTCCGGCCGTTCTCTCGATACCCCGTGGGGAAGGATAGGTGGCGCACGAAATTGCTTGCTCGTCGCGCTCACGCGCAACACCTTCCTCATCACACCCATCTTCCCATTCAATTTGATATTCTTACCGGAGATATACGGGCTTGATCACACCTTCCCTATTTCAGCCATCCGGGAAGTTTCCGACAAGAAGGGTATTCTTGGACGCAGGCTCACAGTGACCTACGCCGACCCGAAAATTCGTCGTGTGGAATTACGCCTGCGGAACCATGACGCCTTCCTTGACCGCCTGCGACAGCTTGGCGTCTCGGTCAACATTGCCTGACTGACTGGTTCCGAAACCCTGCTCGACAGGGCGAACGGCAACAACTGGGTCGTAAGCAGCCAAACCTTCATCCCCAAAGAAGAAGGCCGCACCGGTTTCCCGGCACGGCCTTCTTTCGCTTGGTCGAAATCGCTTAGGCAGCGACGGTCGACTTCACCTTTTCGACAGCAACCGCATAACGGTTCTGGATCGGCTGGAACATTTCGCCGAGCAGCTTCAGGTAGCTTTCGGTGAACTTCGAACCTTCGGCAACGACGGCGTCCAGCGTCTGCTTGGCGACATCGCCCTGCAGCTGGAAGAACTCGGTCGGCGACTTGACGGCGGCGAACTGCTTCGCGGTCGCATTGGCCTTCTCGATGGTCGCGCGGCCATATTCAGCCGAATATTTCGCGATCTCTTCAGCGCCCTTGGCGGCGACGCGGCCCGATGCTGCGAGCGCTTCGAGGTTGCCCTTCGAGAACTCGACCATTTCTTCGACGGCCTTGGTGCCCTTGGCAACCGCGTCCTTGGTGCGGCCGCTGGCGTCGTTGAAGAATGCGGTCGCCTTTGCGGTCGCTTCTTCGGTCGTCTGCTTGATGGTTTCCTGAACCTTGGTGACGGTATCGTTCATGGTTTTTTCCTTTACGGGCGCCGTCAGCACGGGGGCTGCGGCGGGTTTGGTTTCGACAGGTTTCACTTCGATCGGCTTGGCCGGGACCGGCTGAACGACGGCCACCGGAGCGGCGACCGTTGCAGCAGGCTTCGCGACTGCAGGAGCAGCCGCGACAGGGGTGACCGGCCGAGCAACGATGGGCGCGATCTTTTTGGCAACAGCCGGTTTGGCTGGCGCTTTCATTGCGACGACGGGCACGGGTGCCTTTGCCATCGCTTTCGGCTTTGCGGGCGCCGCCGGTTTTGCAGACGTAGCAGACACAGGCTTTTTCGGCCTGCCCACGGATCTCTTTGGCGACTGGACTTCGGCCAACGCGGCCTCCTTACAGTTATGTTGCAGTGCACAATATACATGAACGCGCGCGCGTTTCAAGTGTTTTTGTGCAGTGCAGCATAACCGACCAGCGCAGTGGTGTTTCCACGCGTACAAATACGGTGAATTATCGCGTCTTTACGTAGCGTCCCGGCGCGTCCTCAATCGCTTCGAGCTTGCCTTCACCCGGAACGCGTGCGCCATCGGCCGCAACCTCGCTCGCGCCGAAATCGCGGATCCATGCAATCCAGTCGGGCCACCAGCTGCCCTTCACTTCGGTCGCGCCCGTGACAAAATCGGCGAGTGCCGTCATCGGCCCGTCGATCCAGTGCTGATATTTTGCTGCGCTCGGCGGATTGACCACGCCGGCGATATGCCCCGACCCTGCGAGTACGAAACGGATCGGCCCTTTCAGATTTTCGGTCAGTTTCCACACGCTGGCGAGCGGGGCGATATGATCCTCGCGACCCGCCTGGATATAGGCAGGCGTCTCGATCTTTGTCAGGTCGATCGGCGTATCGAGCACGGTCACGGCGCCGGGAGCGACCAGCTTGTTGTCGCGATAGAGATCGGCCAGATAGTTCTGGTGCCACTTCGCAGGCAGGTTGGTGACGTCGCCGTTCCAGTGCAGCAAATCGAACGCGGGATAGTCCTTGCCGAGCAGGTAGTTGCTGACCACAGGCGACCAGATCAGATCCTTGCCGCGGAGCAAATTGAACGTGGCGGCGAGGTAGCGTCCGTCGAGATAACCGTCGTGGCTCAACGTCTCGATCAGCTTGAGGTTCGCCTCGTCGATGAAATTGAGCAGTTCGCCCGCCTCGCTGAAATCGACCTGCGCGGTAAAGAAGGTCGCGCTCTTGACCTTCTTTGCCTTGCCCTTGGCGGCAAGCACCGCGAGCGTGGCGGCAAGCGTGGTCCCCGCAACGCAATAGCCGATCGTGTGGACGGATTTCACGTCGAGCAGGTCGCGGATCGTGTCGATCGCGTCCATCTGCGCCGCAATATAATCGTCCCAGATCACATCGGCCATCGACGCATCTGCCGATTTCCAGCTGACCATGAACACCGTCAGTCCCTCCGCGACGGCCCAGCGGATGAAGCTTTTTTCAGGGGACAGGTCGAGAATGTAAAAGCGGTTGATCCACGGCGGGAAAATGACGAGCGGCGTTTTCATCACCGTCGGCGTCGTCGGTGAATACTGGATCAACTGATAGAGCGGCGTTTCGTGAACGACCTTGCCCGGCGTGGCCGCGATATTCCGTCCGATCTCGAAAGCATTGGGGTCGGTATGCGTCAACTGCCCGCGCTGAAAATCGCTCAATAGATTGTTGAAGCCCGCAGCCAGGCTCGCCCCGTTCGTCTCGAGCGCCTTGTTGAGCGCGACCGGATTGGTGAAGGGCGAATTGGCGGGCGACATCGCATCGAGCAAAGTCTGCATCGCGAATTTCATGCGTGCCTTGGCGTCGGGCTCGGCAATGGTCTGATCGACGATGGCCATCATGCCCTGGGCCATGATGCCGTATCCCTGACGCATAAGGTCGAAAACGGGATGGTCCCATTCCGGCCCGGAGAACCTTTTGTCCTTTGGATCGACCGTGTCACGGTTGGCGGCAGCGATGGGGGCGAGGATGTTTCCCAGGCCATCCAGAATCGCACGAACACCGGTGGCGATGTCCGGTTCGGCAGCAATCGGTGCGGGATCATCGGCCATCACGAATCCTTCTCCAGTATTTTCCTTACGGGATTACCGCTTTGGCGGGAATGACGTATGGGGAGAGGCGGTTCAATCAGCCAGAAGGATTTACGGAGACCGAGATGTCCGACGAATTTTACCGCATGAAGCGCCTGCCGCCCTATGTCATCGCCGAAGTCAACGCGATGCGAGCGGCGGCGCGCGCGGGCGGTGAGGACATCATCGATCTCGGCATGGGCAATCCCGACCTGCCACCGCCCGACCATGTCATCGCAAAGCTTGTCGAGGTTGCGCAAAAGCCCGACGCGCACGGCTATTCGGCGTCGCGCGGCATCCCTGGCTTGCGCAAGGCACAGGCGAATTACTACGCGCGTCGTTTCGGGGTGGAGGTCGATCCCGAAACCGAAGTCGTGGTGACGATGGGGTCGAAGGAGGGGCTGGCCAGCCTCGCCACCGCGATCACCGCGCCCGGCGACGTCGTGCTGGCACCCAACCCCAGCTACCCGATCCACACGTTCGGCTTCATCATCGCAGGGGCCACGATCCGTTCGGTCCCGACGACGCCCGACGAAAATTATTTCCGCGCGCTCGACCGGGCGATGGTGTTCACCGTCCCGCGTCCGTCGATCCTGGTCGTCAACTATCCGTCGAACCCGACGGCGGAGACGGTCGATCTCGCATTTTATGAGCGGCTCGTTGCCTGGGCGAAGGAGAACAAGGTCTGGATCATTTCCGACCTCGCCTATTCAGAGCTGTATTACGACGGCAATCCGACGGTCTCGATCCTTCAGGTCAAGGGTGCGAAGGACGTCGCCATCGAATTCACCAGCCTCAGCAAGACCTATTCCATGGCGGGCTGGCGCATGGGCTTTGCGGTCGGCAACCAGAAGCTGATCGCGGCGATGACGCGGGTGAAGTCGTATCTCGATTACGGCGCGTTCACGCCGATCCAGGCGGCGGCGTGCGCAGCGCTCAACGGTCCGCAGGACATCGTGACCAAGAACCGCGAGCTTTACCACAAGCGCCGCGACGTGCTGGTCGAAAGCTTCGGTCGCGCCGGGTGGGACATTCCGCCGCCGCGCGCGTCGATGTTTGCCTGGGCACCATTGCCGCCCGCGATCGCGCATCTGGGCAGCCTCGAATTCTCCAAGCAATTGCTGACTCATGCCGGCGTCGCGGTCGCGCCCGGCGTCGGCTATGGCGAGGATGGCGAGGGTTTCGTGCGGATCGCGATGGTCGAAAACGAACAGCGCATCCGCCAGGCGGCGCGTAACGTCCGCAAATATCTTGCGAGCATGGGCGTCAACACCGGCGCGAAGACGGCGTGAACGGCTTTGTGGAGGGTCTTGGCGGCACCGCCATGGCCCACACGATCCAGTTGTCGATCGCACCGGTCTTCCTGCTCGCGGGGATCGGCGCGTTCCTCAACGTCATTGCCGGACGGCTGGCGCGGGTGGTCGATCGGGCGCGGCTGCTCGAAACGCTCCATCCTGAAGTGGGCGACGTCGAGCAGCGACGCTACGTCGCCGAACTCCACACGCTGGAAAAGCGGATGACACTCGCGGGCCGCGCCATCTATCTCGGTACGGCGAGCGGTCTTGCGGTGTGCCTGCTCGTCATCGCGCTGTTCATGGGTGAACTGGTCTCGCTGAAGATGGGAAATGCCATCGCGATCCTGTTTGTCATCGCGATCGCGCTGCTTGCGGGTGCGATGGTGACATTCCTCAACGAAACGCGGATCGCGCTCAAATCATTGCATGTGCGCCAGGATCTGCTGAAGGCGGATCCAACGGGCACGCTCGACGAAGCACCCTGACGCAGCGAAGAAAAGAATTGTTAGGTGGTCATTTACTGTCTTGCGTCTTTCGCCAGATAAGGCACTATATGTGCCGGTTTGCAGCGGGGCGGCCCACTATAGCTTGTGGTTGTATGCGTTCGGGACGTTTCCCGGCGAGAGACCGCTTGTCTGTGGAATATGGGAGCTATTCGCGTTTTGTTCGCGATTGATGCACCGAAAAATGGTACACGGGGGGTTCCCCGATTCGAATGGGCAGGGGGTTGTGTGATGGATTTCAGGGATACTCAGAGCGTGAGCGAAGAAGCAGTGCTGACCGCAGAGGCCCCGGAGGTCGCATCCGCGCCCGAAACGGGATCGAAGACCATCAACCCGCGCCTCTACACGGTCGAGGTCGATCATTCGCGCGACGCGCTGCTGACCGATTTCGGCAAGGAAACGCTGAAGGACCGCTACCTCCTTCCGGGCGAAAGCTATCAGGATCTCTTCGTCCGCGTGGCATCCGCCTATGCCGATGATCAGCCGCATGCCCAGCGCCTGTACGACTATATCTCGCGCCTGTGGTTCATGCCTTCTACGCCGGTCCTGTCGAACGGCGGCACGGGACGCGGCCTGCCGATCAGCTGCTATCTGAATTCGGTGCCCGACAGCCTCGAAGGGATCGTCGATACCTGGAACGAGAACGTCTGGCTCGCGTCGCGCGGCGGCGGCATCGGCACCTATTGGGGCAATGTCCGCGGCATCGGCGAGCCGGTCGGCCTGAACGGCAAGACAAGCGGTATCATTCCGTTCGTCCGCGTCATGGATTCGCTGACGCTTGCGATCAGCCAGGGGTCGCTGCGCCGTGGTTCCGCCGCCTGCTACCTCGACGTCTCGCATCCCGAGATCGAGGAGTTCCTCGAAATCCGCAAACCCAGCGGCGATTTCAACCGCAAGGCGCTCAACCTGCATCACGGTGTGCTGCTGACCGACGCCTTCATGGAGGCGGTTCGCGACGGCACCGAATGGCATTTGCGTTCGCCCAAGGATGACAGCATTCGTGCCACGGTCGACGCGCGCAGCCTGTTCCAGAAGCTGGTCGAAACCCGCCTTGCCACTGGCGAGCCGTATATCGTCTTCGCCGACACGGTGAACCGCACCATGCCGCGCCACCACCGCGAACTGGGGCTGAAGGTTTCGACGTCGAACCTGTGCAGCGAGATCACGCTGCCGACGGGTCGTGATCACCTCGGCAACGACCGCACGGCAGTCTGCTGCCTGTCGTCGGTCAACCTCGAGACATGGGACGAATGGAACGGCGACAAGATGTTCGTCGAGGACGTCATGCGCTTTCTCGACAATGTCCTGACCGACTATATCGACCGCGCCGAACCCGAAATGGCGCGCGCCAAGTACAGCGCCAGCCGCGAACGCTCGGTCGGCCTCGGCGTCATGGGCTTCCACAGCTTTCTCCAGGCGCGCAACCTGCCGTTCGAAGGCGCGATGGCGAAGTCGTGGAACCTGAAAATCTTCAAACACATCAGCGCGAAGGCCGAGGAAGCGTCGATGATGCTCGCCGCCGAGCGTGGCCCCTGTCCCGATGCCGAGGAACGCGGCGTCATGGAACGGTTCAGCTGCAAGATGGCGATTGCGCCGACCGCGTCGATCAGCATCATCTGCGGCGGCACCAGCGCCTGCATCGAGCCGATCCCGGCGAACGTCTATACGCACAAGACGCTGTCGGGCAGCTTCTCGATCCGCAATCCGTACCTCGAAAAGCTGCTGAGCGAAAAGTCGAAGAACAGCGACGCGGTGTGGAACTCGATCCTCGAAATGGGCGGATCGGTCCAGCACCTCGATTTCCTCAGCTACGATGAAAAAGCGACTTACAAGACCAGCTTCGAGATCGACCAGCGCTGGCTGCTCGAACTCGCCGCCGACCGCACGCCCTTCATCGACCAGGCACAGAGCCTCAATCTGTTCATCCCCGCCGACGTCGAGAAATGGGATCTGCTGATGCTCCACTTCCGCGCATGGGAGCTGGGCATCAAGTCGCTCTATTACCTGCGGTCGAAGAGCATCCAGCGCGCGGGCTTCGCGGGCGGCGTCGAGGCCGACAATACCCCCGACCTGCGCCAGATCGAGGTCGTGTCGAAGGATTACGACGAATGCCTGGCGTGTCAGTAGTGACAACCGTCGGCGCCTGGTTCGCGCTGCTCGTCATCCTTGCGATCGGCGTGCAATTGCTGTTCCAGCGCGAGCGGCGGCGCGGCGACGACCGGGGCAACCGTGAACCGCTGATGCAATATGAAGACCCCGCGACCCTGCGCCGTGTTCGTCCCACGACAAAGCGCCTGACCGGTACTGCGCTGGTCGTCTCTGCACTCATTATCGTGGGGGCGATGGGCACGCCGCTGTTTGGCTTAGGTTGAGGCTTGCGATGTTATGGGGATGCTTCTTCAGATTTGGGTGTTCGGGGCGGGCGTCCTGCTCTTCGCTTATTTGGTTACTGCAGCATTCCTACCATCGGAAAACCTTACCCGCCGGATTACACGGGAAGTTTTTCGATATTGGGGTTTGTCTGTCGTTTTAGGCATACCAATTATTTTATTCGGCTGTGCGGCAGCAATGCTTGGAAGCAATTGACGGTCGCGATTTAGATTACTTGGAGTTCTGTCCCATGTCCCTTCTCGAAGCCCGCAAGCAGTACAAGCCCTTCGAATATCCCTGGGCCTATGACTTCTGGAAGCGCCAGCAGCAGATCCACTGGATGCCGGAGGAAGTGCCGCTGGGCGAGGATTGCCGCGACTGGGCGCAGAAACTGACCGATCACGAGCGCAACCTCCTGACGCAGATCTTCCGCTTCTTCACCCAGGCCGATGTCGAGGTGCAGGATTGCT
>JBDUBD010000008.1:0-47400 GCA_040004295.1 Sphingomonadales bacterium
CGCCGGGGCACCATTGCGCGTCAACCAAAACGGCATTTTCCTGCTCGGCCCGACGCTGATCGAATATGGAACGCCCGAACAGAAGGCGCGCTTTCTTCCTGCGATGGCGGCGGGGGACGATATCTGGGCGCAGGCCTGGTCGGAACCAACCGCCGGTAGCGATCTTGCTGGCGTGCGTGCGACAGCCGTTCGGGATGGCGACGACTATCTGCTGTCGGGCCACAAGATCTGGTCGTCGCGCGCCGTTCATGCCGACTGGGCATTCGGCCTGTTCCGCGAACCCGGTAGCGAACGGCACAAGGGACTCTCGCTGATCTTCTTCCCGCTCGATGCACCGGGCGTGACGGTGCAACCGATCCAGCGTCTCGACGGTAAACCGGTTTTTGCGGAGCTCTTTCTGGACCAGGTTCGTGTACCGGTCGCCCATCGGCTGGGCGACGAGGGACAGGGCTGGGCAGTCTGCATGTCGACGGCGGGTTTCGAACGCGGGTTGATGTTGCGCAGTCCCGCCCGGTTTCAGGTCGCGGCGGCAAAGCTGGTCGATTTATACCGCAGCCGAGCCGACCGGGTCGATGCGTCGATCGCCGCGTCCGTCATGCAGGCGTGGATGGATGCCGATGCCTATGCATTGTCGATCTATGCGACGGCAAGCCGCCTGATGGCGGGCGGCGCAATCGGGCCGGAGACGAGTACCAACAAGATCTTCTGGTCCGAACTGGACCTCAATCTTCACCGGACCGCACTGTCGATGCTGGGTGCGGAGGCCGAACTAACTGCGGATGCGCCGGACGGTCCGGGCGACCTCGGCGATTGGCTCGACGGCTATGTTTTTTCCCTCGCGGGACCAATCTATGCGGGTGCCAACGAGATCCAGCGCAACATCGTCGCCGAGCGGATGCTCGGTCTGCCGAGAGCCTGATTATGGATTTTCGCCTCACAGAAGAACAGGAAATGCTCGCCGAGACGGTAGGCGCGCTGCTGCGCGAAAGCTGTACCGGAACCGACCTTCGGCGACTGCTCGACAGCGGAGCGGCGGTCGATCAGGAACGCTGGGGCCAGATCGTCACCATGGGGCTGACCGGCGTGATGGTGTCCGAAGCCTTGGGCGGCAGCAATATCGGGCAGGTCGAAATGGCCTTGATCGCCCTCGACTGCGGCTATTGGGCCTTACCCGAGCCGTTGGTCGAGCAGGCGGGCGTGGTAATTCCCATGCTTGCCGGTTTGGATGATGCGCTTTGCGCTCGTGCGGTTGTCGGGGTGTGCGTCGCAATCGGCCATCCCGCCAATCCGTTCGTTGCCGATGCGGACAGCGCGGTCGCGTTATTGCTGGCTGACGGCGATGCGCTTCACCTCGTACGGCGTCAGGACGTGGAGCTCACGCGTCAGCCGAGTTTCGATCCTTTCCGTCGCCTGTTTCGCGTCGATTGGACGCCAGTTCCAGACACCGTCATTGCACAAGGCCTTGCGGCGAAAGCGGCGCTGGACGCGGCATTGGATCGGGGGACACTTTTCGCAGCTGCGCAACTGCTCGGTATTGCCCAGCGCGCGATCGATATGACGGCCGACTATGCCAAGGAACGGCAACAGTTCGGCAAACCGATCGGGTCGTTCCAAGCAATCAAGCATCACCTTGCCAATGCGCAGGTGAAGGTGGAATTCGCCCGCCCGGTTGTCCTTGCGGCGGCAGCAATGGCACCGTCGGATTTGGCACGGACGCGGATCAGCCACGCCAAGCTTGCGGCTGTTGCCGCCGCTGATGCGGCCACACACGCCGCCGTGCAGATTCACGGGGCCATGGGGTTCAGCTGGGAAGTCGATGTGCACTTTTTGCTGAAGCGGTCGCTGGCGCTCGGGCAAGCCTGGGGAACGACGGCGTTCCACAAGGCACACGTCGCCAACCACATATTGTCGGCGTCGCTCGGACCTGACCGGACATTCGACACGTCGGCACAGCGGGAATTCGTCCATGAACGCGCTTGAGATCGTCCCATCGCTGCGCGCCGACCCGACTGATGCGGCACGGTATCGCGCCGCCGGCTGGTGGAGCGATCTAACGCTGTCGCAGCGCGTCGCAAATCTGGCGGCGACGAAGCCCGAACAACCCGCATGGATCACACCGGAAGGATCAATCGGCTGGGGTGCCTATGACCGCGCTGCCAACCGGCTCGCCGCGTTGATCGCTGCAAAGCGAATGGCGTCTGGCGCGCGCGTGGCCGTGTTATTGCCTGATGGTCCGGCAGTCCATGCCGCGCTGCTGGCGGTCGAGCGGGCGGGCATGATCGCGGTCGGCATCGGCGCGCGTGCCGGATTGTCGGAGATTGCGCATCTGCTGGAGCGTACTGGTGCCCAGCTGCTGATATCGCATGCGCAGATCCGCGATCGGACGATCGAGGCATTGGTCGCTGCGGTGCAGGCCCAGGGGGGGGCAATTCAGGACTGGTTGGTCATTCCCGACCTGATCGCCGAACGAAACTGGAGCGCCGGAGAAGTACCTGACCATCCGCCGTTCCCGGAACCCGATCCGGACGCGTTGTTCCTCATCAATTCAACCTCCGGCACCACCGGCATGCCAAAATGCGTGATGCACACGCAAAACCGCTGGTTTTACTTTCATCAGCTTGCAGCGGAGGCCGGACGTTTCGGCACTGACGAGATTTTCATGGGAGCCGTGCCCGCGCCCTTTGGCTTCGGGTTGTGGACTGCACATTTCTCGCCGACGATACTGGGTTGCCCTACCGTAGTACTGCCGAAATTCGACGCGGGCGTGGCGCTCGACCTGATCGAGCGTGAGCGGGTTACGGTGCTTTGCTGCGTCAGTACGCAGTTCATCATGTTGTTGAACGAGCAAGCCGAACGTCCACGCGATCTGTCGTCGTTACGGTCGATGTTCACGGGTGGCGAAGCCGTGCCCTATCGCCGCGCAGCCGAATTCGAGGAAGTGACCGGCGCTGCCGTTCTTCAGTTCTACGGCTCCAACGAAACCGGCGCGTTGAGCCGGACCACTGCATCCGACAGTCGCGACCATCGCCTGACGACTGCGGGCCGGATCATTCCGGAGATGAATGTCCGCCTGTTCGATCCGGCAACCGGCGGGGAAGTGGACGGGCGCGGCCAGCCCGCCTGTCGCGGCCCCGCAATATGTCTGGGCTATTGGGACGATGACGAAGCAAACGCAAAATTGTTCATGCCGGACGGCTGGATGCTGATGGGCGATATCGTCGAAGTGGACGCCGAGGATTATTTGCGCGTCGTCGGCCGCACTTCGGAGTTCATTATCCGCGGGGGCAAAAACCTGTCCGCCCCGGCCATCGAAGCGGAGGTCGCGACACATCCCGCGATTGCCCTGGTGGCGGCGGTTGCGGCTCCCGATCCGGTCTTTGGCGAGCGCGTTTGCATCTATGTTGCCCCGCGTCCGAACCATGAGGTCACGCTGGAGGCGATCACCAGCCATCTGGCGACGCGCGGTGTGTCGCGCGAATGGTTCCCCGAATATCTCGTCCTGATGGATGACCTGCCGCGTTCGTCCGGCGGCAAGGTCGCAAAGGGCGAACTCGCGGCGGACGCAAAGCAGCGTTGGGCGGTGCCGGCATGACCTACCAGAATCTGAAACTGGCCTATGACGGCCACACCGCGCGCGTCACGCTTGCGCGACCGGATAAGCTCAATCCGCTGGACTGGTCGACGGTCAGGGAATTAAAGGCGGCGGTCGCCGAAATCGAAGCGAAGCCGGACGTGCGCTTTGTCGTGCTGACCGGGGAAGGGCGCAGCTTTTCCGCCGGTGGCGATCTCGAAGGCTATCTCCGGCTGTATCGCGAGCCCGCCGAGTTCCAGCAGTTTCTCGACGACTTTCATGCCATGCTGACCGGCATCGAGAATGCGCGGGCGATCTGGATTGCGGCAGTCAACGGCGTTTGTGTGGCTGGGGGTATAGAGCTGCTGCTCGCCTGTGACATGGCGATCGCGGGTCAATCGGCCAAGATCAGCGACGGGCATATCAATTTCGGGCAGCTGCCCGGCGCCGGTGGATCGCAACGCCTGCCGCGCGCGATCGGCCTGCTTCGTGCCAAGCACCTGATGCTGACCGGCGAGATGCTCGACGCCGAGGCTTCGGAGCGCTGGGGCCTTGTGACGCGCGTGGTCGCTGACGATACCCTCTTGCCCGAAATCGACGCCTTGATTGCCCGTATGGCCGACAAGAGCGCGGTGGGTCTGGCCGGCGCCAAGCGGCTCGCCAACATGACGCTCGATACGCCCTACGAAGAGGGTCTCCGCCGCGAGATCGCCTTCGTCCACAACTATGCGACGACCGAACCCGATGCCACCGAGGGCCTGCTCGCCTTCAAGGAAAAGCGTGCGCCGCGTTTCGGCGTACCCAGGAAAGACTGACAGCCATGTTCAAGCTACGCGACAAATATGCGATCGCCGGGATCGGCACGACGGACTACACAAAGGCGTCCGGGCGGACGGTCCGCAGCCTCGCGACAGAGGCGTGCATGAAGGCGATCGAGGATGCCGGACTGACCGTCGCCGACATTGACGGCATCGTCAGCTTCAACTTCAACGACAGTGCGCCGGCGATGGGCGTCGCGACCGAAATGGGCATCGAGAACGCCGGTTATGCGGTCGATTATGCGGCGGGTGGTAACGGCGCGAACCTGATCACGCTGGCCGCCACCGCGGCAATTGAGGCAGGTCTTGCAAAGAACGTCGTGTGCTTCCGCGCGATGAACGGCCGGTCGGGCTTCCGGCTGGGCGGAGGGCGCGACATGTCGGCCTATGGCGTCACGCAATATACTGCGCCTCTCGGCTGGATCACCTATCCACAGGCGATGGCGATGTGGGCGCGCCGCCACATGATCGATTATGGCACGACCGAGGAGCATTGGGCGGAGATCGCGACGACGTTTCGCGACAATGCCATCGACAATCCGCGCGCGATGCAACGCACGCCGATGACCAAGGATGATTACTACAACTCAAAATTCATCGTCGATCCGTTCCGCATGTATGACATCTGTCTTGAAAGCGACGGCGCCTGCGCGGTCGTTATCACCGCCGCCGAACATGCGCGCGATTTGAAGCAGAAGCCGGTCTACATCATGGGGGGTGCCTATGGCGGTGGACCTAGCCAGGGCGATGACTTGTTCGACGCGATCCGCTGGCCGAGCCATTCGCACAACTGCTTCAAATATCTGGCCGACGATCTGTGGGGCAGCGCTGGGATCAGCCCCGGCGACGTCGATGTCGCCCAGATCTACGACTGCTTCACCTACAGCGTACTGATGGCGCTTGAGGGCCTGGGCTTCTGCAAGGATGGCGAGGGCGGTCCGTTCGTGATGGACGGACGCATCAAGCGCGATGGCGCCCTGCCACTCAACACGCACGGCGGCCTGTTGTCCGAGGCCTACATCCACGGTTTCAATCACGTGATCGAGGCAGTCGAGCAGTTGCGCGGCCAGTCGGGCGTACGCCAGATCGACGGCGCACAGATCGCCCTCACCACCGCAGGCGCGATGACCTGCGGCAGCGCCATGATCTTGAGGAACTGACAATGACGCAGGCCACATACAATAAACCCCTGCCGGTGCCCGATTCCGAAAGCACCCCGTTTTGGGATGGGATGCGCGACGGCAAGCTGATGTTGCAGCGTTGCGCGTCGAGCGGTGAATATCTGTTTCCGCCCGTCACCTTCTGTCCCGGCTCGCTGGAACGGCCCGAATGGGTACAGGCGAGCGGCAAGGGAACGGTGTTCAGCTGGATCGTCGTGCGACACCCCGTTCCACGCGACATCTATGCCGACGACGTTCCCTACATCGTGGCGATCATCGCGCTTGATGAAGGGTGCCGGATGACCGGTAACCTGATCGATATTGCGCCCGAAGATGTGCGGGCGGACATGCGGGTGGAGCTGCGCTTCCACCGGGTCACCCCGGAAATCACCCTGCCGGCATTCCGGCCTGTGGGGGACTGACATGGTGTCCCCTGCCGTCGCCGATCCTTTTGCCGGGTCGCCGCTGCTGCGCCGCTTCGCCGGAGCAAGCCGCGCAGAGCTGGAGGCGCATCAGCTTGCGAAGGTGCAGGCGCTGTGCACGAGGCTCTATGCCAAGAGCGATTACTACCGCACCCGCATGGACGCGGCTGGGTTGACTGGCGGGCAGGTCGACAGCCTGGACCGCTTTACCAAGGCTTTCCCGACATCGGCCAAGGCGGACTTCCTGGCCGACCAGCAGGCCTCGCCGCCGTTCGGTACACGCCTTGGTGTCGATCGCGGCGATGTCGTCCATATCAGCATGACCAGCGGTACGTCGGGGCAGGGGCAGGAAATTTACGGCCGCACCCAACGCGACGTTCATATGCTTGGCTATCTGCACGCGTTACCTTGGTACATGGCCGGCCTGCGCAAGGGCGACACCGCGATCAATTGCGTGCCTGCCGGCGGGATGACCACCGGCGGCTGGGGGCCGGGTGAGGCGATTCGCATCATGGGTGCGACCGGTTTCCACCTCGGTGGGGCGACGTCGACCGAGTCCAAGATCGACCTGATGCTGACGCTCGGTGGCGTAAACTTCATCTATGCCTCCACCAACTATGTGCACACACTGACCGAAGCGATGCTTGCACGCGGAATCACGCCGCGCGATGTCTTTCCCGACATGCACGGCTTGTTCATCGCAGCGGAAGGCTATCCGCTCGAATGGGCGGCGAAGATCGAGGAATATTGGGGCTGCCGGTTGCAGGAAGGCTATGGCAGCACACAGCTGAACGGCTTTGGCGGGTCGACGGGATCGGCAGGTGTGTTCAGGGAAAATGGTGAACGCGGCTTGATGCGCCTGTTCGAATGGGAGCATCTGGTCGAGATCGTCGATCCGGAAACCGGCGTGCCGGTTCAGCCTGGCGAACTGGGCGAAATAGTGGTCACCAATTTGTCGGTCGAGGGAAGCCCCGTGGTCCGTTTTCGTACTGGCGATGCGGCGCGCTTCGTGCCGTGGCAGGAATGCGGCGGCGGCGCCTGGAATGCGATCGAATGCGGTACGATTGGCCGGTTCGACGACATGATGAAGATCCGCGGCAACAACATCTGGCCGTCGATGTTCGACGCCGCCGTCTTCGCCCACCCGGAAGTCGGGGAGTACAAAGGGCGGGTCTATACGCGCGAGGGCAAGACCGAGGTCGAGGTAAAAATCGCGGTAGCCGACCACCAGACGGGCCTGTCCACGGAAGAGCGCTCGCGCCTGATCCAGTCGGTTCGCACTGCTATCAAGGAACGGAGCAACATGTGGGTCGATGTCTGTGAGGTGCCCCGCGCCGAGTTCCAGGGTTTTGCCTATAAGGCGCGGCGCTGGTCGGACGAGCGTCAGGACGGATACCGGCTATGATCGAAACCCGTGAAGACCAGCTGCTGGCCGAGATGCTGGCGCTGGCCGAACAGCTCAAGGCGAGCGACGACGAACTGCTCGTCGGCCAATATGCATATCTCCACGCACGGATTTCGGCGTTGATCGAACTGCGATCGATGGCTGGCATGACGGCAGAGTCATGAGCGGGATTTCCCGATTCTCGCTCGACGGACAAGTGGCGGTGGTCACGGGCGGCGGCGGTGGCCTCGGCTCGGCCGGTGCCTTGGCGCTGGCCGAAGCTGGTGCCGATGTCGTGCTGGTCGCGCGCAATCGCGCGAAGCTGGAAATCGCAGCTGCCGCTGTTGAAGGGGCGGGGCGACGTGCCCTCATCATCGAGGCGGATGTCAGCGATCTGCGCTCGCTGGAATCTGCAGCCGCGCAGGCCGTTGATATCTTTGGCCGGATCGACATCCTGTTCAACAACGCCGGGATCACCAATCCGCAATCCCTGCTGGATATTGCGCCGGAAGATTTTCTGCGCGTCCTTGATGTCAATGTCGCCGGGGCATTCCATGCGATCCGCGCCTTTGTGAAGCCGATGATTGGTCGTGGCTACGGCCGGATCATCAACATGGGGTCGATCCTGTCGGGTCGGGGTATGGCGAACCGTGCCGCCTATTGTGCATCGAAGGCGGGGCTCGCCAATCTTGGCGCCGCATGTGCATTCGAATTCGGCGGTGCTGGCATAACCGTAAACACGCTTGGCGCCACCGTCATCGTGACCGACCTGAATCGCGAAATGGTGCGTACCCAGCCCGAGCTCTATGAACAGGTTGTTCGCCGCACACCGCTCGGGCGGCTTGGGGAAACCGAGGATCTGATGGGTGCGCTGCTGTTTCTGGCCTCGCCTGCATCGGGCTTCGTCACCGGCCAAACCCTGTACGTCGATGGTGGCTACACCGCCGGCTGATCCGCAAAACACTAAGGTATTTGCATGTCCACCTCCCTCAAAACGATGTTTGATCTTTCCGGCCGCACTGCCCTTGTGACGGGTGGATCGCGGGGGTTGGGCCTGACCATGGCGGAGGCGTTGGGAGAATTTGGTGCGACGATCGTGCTGACCGCCCGCAAGCAGCACGAACTGGACGCAGCGGTGGAACATCTCGCGGGTCTTGGCATCACCGCGCATGCATTTGCCGCCGATGTCGGCAATCCCGAAACGCCTCAGACAGTCGTGGACGCCGTGAAGGCGTTAGGCCTGCACATCGATATATTGGTCAACAATGCCGGCACGTCCTGGGGATCAAAGACCGAGGAGATGCCGCTCGACGCCTGGAACAAGCTGATGGCGGTGAACCTCACCGGCCCGTTTCTGATGGCCCAGGTGATCGCGCGCGAATTCATGATCCCTGCAGGCTGGGGACGGATCGTCAATATCGCATCGGTCGAAGGGTTGCTGGGGCATCATCCCCGGATGATTGGCACACTGGCCTATAATAGCAGCAAGGGCGGGCTGGTGAACTTCACGCGCGCGCTGGCGGCCGAATGGGCACCGCTTGGTATCACGGTCAATGCTCTGGCGCCGGGGTATTTCCCATCGAAGCTGACCGGCTATGTCATCGATACACATGGCGCGGAACTGATCGCCGACACGCCGCGCGGAAAGCTTGGCTGCGACGATGACCTGAAAGGCGCGACCTTGCTGCTGTCGTCGGACGCAGGTGCGCACATCACGGGGCAGGTACTGCCCGTCGATGGCGGCGCGACGATTATTTGAGGCGGGTAGTCGCACAGGGGAGATAAGATATGAATGCACCCAGTCGTTTCGGGACGCGCTACCCTTTTCACCCCTATCCAACCGGCTGGTTTGCTGTGGGTTTTGCCGATGATCTGGCACCCGGAGATGTTCGGCCGTTGCGCTATTTTGAGAATGACCTGGTGCTATTCCGCACACAGAGTGGCAAAACCGTCGTCACCGACGCTCATTGCCCGCATCTGGGCGCGCATCTGGGGTACGACAGTTGGGTAGAGGGAGAGACGATCGTCTGTCCGTTCCACCAGTGGCGTTATGATGTCGACGGCAAATGTGTCCACGTTCCCTTCGCCAAGGCAATTCCCCCACGGGCAAAGGTCCGTACATGGCAAACAGCGGAGCGCGGTGGGATGATTTTCATCTGGCACGATTTCGATAAACGCGCACCGCTTTGGGAACTTCCGGTTTTTGATGAAAGCCGCCGGATTTCCGACGCGGGCTTCCGTCGATTGCACGACGATTTCGGTGCAGCTCATCCGCAAGATGTGTTTGAAAATGGCGTGGATTTCGCGCATTTCCCAGGCGTCCATTCGACGGGCCGCGCCATTGCGGACGGCGAGATCCGAATGGACGGGCATATCTTTTCCAGTCCGGTTCGAATCCTGCCGAATGGGTATGATGGTCCTATGACGGATGTCGACGTAGGATCGACTGTTGACAGCCTGGTTATTGGGGGCGGTCTATCTCGCGTTGAAAGCCGCACACCGCATGCGCCGGGAATTGCGACCATCTATTATGTCTCGGTCACGCCGGTCGACGCTTCGCTCAGCCACTATTTCGTACATCAGTTTTTCCTGAAGGACGACGATTGCACGATGACACCGGACGCAATCGAGAACTTCACCACTCTTGCGGCAGAACATGGTGTGCGCGAACAATATAGCGACGGAAAAATCTGGCCGCACAAGGCTTATGTCGAACAACCAATGCTGACATCAGCGGACGGGCCGATCCTGAAATACCGTGAATGGTATACCCAGTTTCACCCCGCTGTTTGAACGCTAGGGATTCGACAACTCATCCAGCGTTCGCGAGAATCGTTCTTTGGCCCGCGCAATATAGTCGGGATGCGTCAGGATCTTCGGTTGATCTGACAACGCTCCTGAAAATGCGATTGCGGCAACCCGCTCTGGCGAAATGGAGTCGAGCGGGGGTGCTCGATCGGGATCAACGGCGTCGAATATATGCGTGGAAACAGCGCCCGGCATCAGCAGCGATACTCCAACCGGCGAGTCTGCCAATTCTTGCCGTAGAGCCTCGACTGCTGGCCACAGCGCGTGCTTGGTGGCACAATAAGCGGCAAGGCCTGGCGCTGCGATCATCGATCCTGTCGATCCCGTTACGACAACCTGCGCGCGTTCGCCCCGGTCGCGCATCGTCGGGACGAAGGCCTGCAATGTCGCGATGACACCGATGAGATTGACATCGACGAGTTGTCGCCACTGCGCGATCGGCATGCCCAGCACATCGCCAGATCGCAGGATACCTGCATTGGCGAACAGAAGGGCGATCGGTGGCAATTCGGCTACTGCCTGGGCGAAGCTCGCCAGGGCAGCAGTGTCGGAAACATCAAGCACCTGGATCGCGCTCGGTGCCCCGGCGGCGCGCAGTTCGCGATCGAGCGCGGCCAAACCTGCCTCATCCCGATCGCACGCAGCGACGGCCATTCCTTCCTTCGCCGCATGCACTGCGAGTGCACGACCGATGCCTGATGCCGCACCCGTCACAACCGTAGTGCGGCCCGCCAGTACGATCCCGCTCCGGCTCATATAGTCGAAACGGGATAGGGCAGATCAGCGGAAGTGGGGAATGACATGCGTGCCGATCTTGCGCAGCGTTTCCAGCTGTGCCCATTGCGGCACGGTGCCCATGTTGGTCATAAACAGGATTTCATCCGCACCAGCCTCTGCAAGCTGTTCGACATAGTCGATACAGTCGGCGACGCTGCCATACGCATTTTTCGCGTTCAATATGCCTTCGGTGGGGCGGCGTCCGCCCTCGTCGGGGCGCAGATCCATCGTCAGCGTTTCCGAAGCGAGCTTGGTCGTGATGATGGTGTCGGTACCTTCCTCGACCAGCTCGTCGCCCCATGTGTCGGGTTCGGGCTTGGGGCCACCGCCATACCAATAGTTCAGCGATTCATAAAAATAGCGCTGACCCTGAATTCCGATCTTCTTCGCCTTCTGGACATCGTCAAGGACGATGGCCGGGCATAGCGCCGCCAAGTGCTCGATCGGTCGATACCCGACCTGATCCTCGGGAAGGCGCGTTGCCCAGGCATCGCGATAAAGTTTGTTCTTCTTCGCGACTTCTTCCGGCCCCCCAAAGCCCAGCACCAGTGCGCCGATCCCACGCTGCCCGGCACGCACCAGCGAGTCCGGATTGGTGCAGGCCATGTACATTGGCGGATGCGGATCCTGGTAAGGCTTAGGATGGATCGGACGCAAAGGCACAGTCAGGTGGGGTCCGTTGTGCTCCACTTCTTCCTGCACGAACATTTTGGGGATCAGATACATCGCCTCGTCAATTATAGGCTGCAGCTCTTTGAGGTCGTACCCATACGCGCCGGCCTCCTGCTGGCTGCCGCCTTTTCCGACTCCGAAATGCACCCGGCCTTTCGACAGGATGTCGAGCGTAGAGATGCGCTCAGCCACCTTGATCGGGTGGTTCATTGCCGGCATCAGGCATACGACGCCGTGTCCGATGCCGATGCGCGACGTTTTTCCCGCAATGAAGGCAAGAAAAGTTTCCGGCGCACTCATGTGTGCGTAGTGCGTAAGCGACGTATGCTCGACGCTCCATATGACGTCGAAGCCCAACTGTTCGGCGAGCAACGCCTGCTCGACCAGTTCGTCAAACACCTGCCGCTCTCCGCGCGGCGAAGCGTCAACGATTTGTGCCTCGAAAATCAAAGAAAAGCGCATCAATTATCTCTCAAGCATCCACTCGGCTATGCTTGGACAGTTGACGCGCCTGTCTTTCGTTTCAAATGCCGTTTGAGGGGAGGAGTGTTAGCGTGCGAGCATCACTGGCGTTTCGATGCCGCGTTGTGACGAGGCTGATCACCCAACGGCAATAGAGAGCCGCAGACTGCACGACTAGATACTGGTCGGATCAGCGGCTCCCGCTGTCCAGCAGGAAGTTTCTATGCGCGAAGCCGTCATCGTCTCAACTGCGCGAACCCCGATCGGTAAAGCCTATCGCGGCGCATTCAACAACAGTGAGGCCCCTTTTCTGTCGGGTCATGCCGTCGCCGAAGCGGTCCGCCGCGCGGGTATAGATCCGACACGAATCGAAGACGTGATCATGGGGTGTGCGGCGCAGCAGGGGACGCAGGGATACAACATCGGGCGTCTTACAGCTGCGGCAGCGGGACTTCCGGACAGCGTCGCAGGAATGTCGGTCGACCGGCAATGCGCATCGGGCCTTATGGCCATTGCGACGGCCGCGAAGCAGATCGTCGATGATGGCATGGAGGTTGCCGTCGGCGGCGGTGTCGAATCGATCAGCCTGACGCAGAATGCGCACAAGAACAGCTATCGGTCGGTTTCCGAAGCCGTGCTGGCGAGCAGTCCTCACATGTATGTTCCCATGATCGAGACGGCCGAACTGGTCGCTGAACGATACGGCATCAGCCGCGAAGCGCAGGACGCCTATTCGCTGCAAAGCCAGCAGCGCACCGCCGCCGCCTATGCCGCCGGACGCTATGATGCGGAGCTTGCGCCGTTAACAACGCGCATGTTGGTTACCGACAAGTCGACGGGTACAGTCGCCGAAAAGGAAGTAAGGCTGGAGCGCGACGAGGGGCCGCGCGCCGAGACGACGATCGAAGGCCTGTCGTCGCTCAAGCCGGTCTGGACCGGTGGCGCTTTGGCGAGCGAGGGGCGCTTCGTTACGGCAGGAAATGCGAGCCAACTGTCGGACGGTGCAGCGGCATGCGTTCTGATGGAAGCGGGGGCGGCCAAGCGCGAAGGATTGACGCCGCTCGGTATTTATCGCGGCATGGCGGTGGCTGGTTGCCCGCCCGAGGAAATGGGGATCGGCCCCATCTATGCGGTCCCCCGCTTGCTCGAGCGACAGGGGTTGACGGTCGATGACATCGGCTTGTGGGAACTCAATGAAGCCTTTGCCGCACAGGTGCTGCCGTGCCGCGACCGGCTTGGCATTCCCGACGACCGGCTGAATGTCGATGGCGGGGCCGTCGCCATCGGTCACCCGTTCGGCATGTCCGGCGCGCGCATGGTCGGCCATGCCTTGATTGAGGGGAAGCGTCGCGGTGTGCGTTATGTCGTCGTGACCATGTGTGTTGGCGGTGGCATGGGGGCCGCCGGCCTGTTCGAGATCGCATGATGGGCGCGCTTCCTGTCGCCCTGCCGCATTCTTTTATTGCGACCCCCGAGGAGATCATCGACGAGGCACGCAACGGCAGGATGTTCATTCTGGTCGATGACGAGGATCGCGAGAATGAAGGCGATCTCATCATTCCGGCGCAAATGGCGACGCCCGATGCCATCAACTTCATGGCGAGCCATGGACGTGGCCTGATCTGTCTCGCACTGACCAAGGAACGCGTGGATCAACTCGGCCTCGACCCGATGAGTCGTCAAAACGGAATGCGGCAAGAGACCGCTTTCACCGTTTCGATTGAGGCGCGCGAGGGCGTGACCACCGGCATTAGCGCAGCAGACCGTGCACGCACGATCTCGGTCGCGATCGATGCCGGAAAGGCTTCGGACGATATTGTAACCCCGGGCCACGTCTTTCCATTGGTCGCGCGGTCGGGTGGCGTACTCGTGCGCGCGGGGCATACGGAGGCTGCGGTTGATGTTTCCCGTCTGGCCGGTCTCAACCCCGCAGGCGTGATTTGCGAGATCATGAATGACGACGGCACGATGGCGCGCCTCGATGACCTGATCCCCTTTGCGCAAAGGCACAGGATGAAGATAGGCACGATCCGCGATCTCATCGCGTATCGACGCCGCAACGATCATCTGGTGGAACGCGCGGCGGAAATGCCTTTCATCAGCCGCTGGGGTGGCAAATGGCGCCTGATCAGCTATCGCAACAGGGTCACGGGCGGCGAGATTGCGGTTCTGGTCAAGGGGGCGATCAACCAGGATGAACCCACCCTGGTCCGTATGCACGTGCATTCGCCAATGGGTGATCTTTTCGCCGAAGATGACGCCCGTTCCGGCATGCTGGATCGCGCAATGCAGGTAATCGGCGACGAAGGCAGTGGCGTTGTTGTCATCCTCAGTTCACCGGCACCCGACATCGTAGCATGCGTAATTCGTGCGCGGCAGCAGGGGCGTGAAGAGAGCGGTGCCCGTACCTTGGCGCAACGCGAATATGGAATCGGCGCCCAGGTGCTGACCGATCTGGGCATTCACCGCATCATCCTGCTGTCCAACACGGAAACCAACTTTGTCGGCATCGATGGTTACGGGCTGCAGATCGTCGGCCATCAGGCACTTGCGACGGCTTAAACTTGCAATCTTATACATAATATGCACTAATTTCTGAAAATACGGAGATGGACAGATGAGCGACATACTTATTCGCAACGGGACGGTGGTCGATGGAACAGGTGCGCCGTCCTATTCGGCTGATGTCCGCGTCCGCGACGGCATTATCGCAGAAATCGGCAAGGGCCTTGATCCCGTAAATGGCGAACGCGTTGTGGATGCGACCGATTGCGTCGTCACACCGGGGTTCATCGAAGCCCATACGCATATGGATGCCGTCATGTGGTGGCAGCCGAGCATGGACCCGCTCCCCGGATTCGGTGTTACCACCGCCGTGATCGGCAATTGCGGCTTTACCGCCGCGCCGGTTTCCGAAGATCCCGAAGTGCGGATGGAGATGGTCAAGATCTTCACTTTCTTCGAGGAAGTGCCGATCAAGCCGTTCCTCGAACGCTTGCCATGGGATTGGAGAAGCTGGTCGGAATATAAGAACTCGGTCGTCAGCAACGCCCCCACGGCATGCAACATCGCGGGTTATGTGGGGCATATCGCGATCCGCCTGGCCGTAATGGGCATGTCCGCCTGGGACCGCGCCGCAACCGCCGCTGAAATCGAAAAAATGTGTGCGATGCTCGAGGACGGCTTGCAGGCTGGCGCGCTCGGTATGTCGTCCAACCTACTCGACGATGACAGCCAGGGCCGCCCGATTCCCAGCAAGGTCGCAGACGATGCCGAGTGGACAGCGCTTCTCGGCGTATTGGCCCGTTACAGGGGTACCCAGCTGCAGGTCATTCTCGACACTTTCTTCCATCTCGAAGCGCCCGAGCAGATGGAGCGGCTGGGGCGCCTTGCCCGCGGTACCGGCGTACGGGTGCAGCTTGCCGGTGCCGGCGCGCTGCTCCGGTTCCAGGACGATATCCGCGAGAAAACTTGGGCGATCACGCAGCGTCAGAAGACCGAGGACGTGGATTTCTGGCCAAGCTTCGGCCACGTGCCGCCAACGACGGCGTTAAATTTCTTTTCGTCGTCGTCCTTCGCGCAGGCGAACGAATATGTCTGGCACGAAGTCGTCCAGGCACCGACCGTTGAAGAGAAGCTCGCACTGCTGAACGACACTGACTTCCGCGCTCGTGCCCGCGACAGCTGGGACAACAAGGCTTACAAGCAGTCGCTGGTCGCAAACCCGCACATGATGCTGCTGAATGACAGCGAGACCGGGGCCGGTCCGACGGGACTAAGCCTCAAGGATCTGGCGGAACAGCGCGGCATCCATCCGGCAGACGCGCTGGCCGATTGGGTCATTGCCAATGGCGTCCAGTCGATCGTCAGTCGCACACCGCACCCGATGATGCACGAAAAGACCGTCGAGATGCTGAAGGATGCCAAGACGGTCGGCGGCATTTCCGATGCCGGCGCGCATGGCCAGATGCTGTGCGGCGGCGGGGAAAGCATCCTGCTGTTCACCCAGTTCTACAAGAACAAGGAACTGACGCTGGAGGAAGCAGTGGCAGTGATGACAGGAAAGGTTGCCAACCATTTCAACTTTGCCGACCGCGGCGTCTTGAAGGTTGGCTATCGTGCCGACATCGCCGTGTTCAATCTCGATGAAATCGAGGAGCGGCCCCTGAAGCGCGTGTTCGACGTGCCCGACGGAAATGGCGGCAACACCTGGCGCTTCACACGCGATGCTGCGCCAATGCGACTGACCCTTGTGAATGGCGTTCCGACGTTCGAGAACAACGCTTTCACAGGTGCGCTGCCCGGAACATTCGTCAGCCCGCTTATCGAAGTGATGGCAGAAGCAGAAGCGGCCTGACGAGCGCAGGCAGGAGAGAAAAAATGCAGGAAGCCGATCTCCCTTATCTTCAACGCGGTCGCAAAAAGGTGGAAACCGAAAGCACCGCGCTGATCAGCTCCTCGAAGTATTTGAACGATTATCGCATCCGCGAATGGATCGTGAACCAGTGCCTGAAGAAGCAGGGCCGCGACATGCCAAGCACCTTCGGCATCCCGATGCTGATCGAAGCGGTGCGCGAGGTTCAGGATCACGACCGGATCGAGGATTTGTTCAACGATGCACGGCGGAACTGGCCAGAGTTAGACCGCTGGCTGGACGAGCGCTGGCTGTCACCCCTTCGGCGTGAAGACATGAAGTCATGTCCGCAAGGATCGATCGGCGGGATCTGGTACAATCAACTTGTCACCGCCAATCTGGAAGTGGATATCATTCCCCTTTTCCAGCCCAAGACCAGTTTCGAATATTTCTTCATGCGGGGCGTACAGATCCACGACTTCATGCATATCCTTGCCGGTGGTGAATTCAACGACGTGGGTGAGGTCATCCCGTCCTATCTCAAATACGGAAATCTTTTCCGCTGGTTCTCGCCCGAACTGGCCGGGTTCTTGAACGTCCAGAATACCTTCCTGACGGGGCCGATGCTCATTCGTAACGCATTGCACTATCCCGACATTTTCATGCGGACTTGGGAATTGGCGAATTACGCGATGGAGGTCGGCAAGAACTCCGAAGCCCTGTTCCTGCCGCGCTATGAAGACTGGCTGGACCTACCCCTGGAAGAGGCAAGGGTAAAGTTCGGTGTCCGCGGTGCCCGTGATCAAGACACCAAGCGTGAATCGGTGCGGCTTTATGAGGCGGCGCCGTTCGAGGCTCTGGCAGCCGAGTAGGCTTCACAAGACACAGGTCATGTCGATGCGTTTGGCGCGGTTCCGGCACGGGCTGGAACCGCGCTTTTTCTTTACCAGCCTTCGATTTTCGCCAGTCCGATCTGATCCACAACTTCAAGCGCCTTGGCCAGCGAGTCAGGTTCGGACGGCAGGCGTGGCGGGCGCGGATAGCCGCCCGCAAGCCCGTGATGCTCCAAAAGGGCCTTGGTCACGCGAATGCCGCCGTTACCGTAAAGCGCCATGAACAGGCGCATCAGCTTGCCCCAATTCTCGAGGAACGCGGCATTGTCGCCTGCTTTGGCCGCGTCGATCACGCTGCGGCACAGTCTCGGCGCCAGATTCCCCTCCGATGTCAGGAAGCCCTGTGCGCCGAGCGCCAGCGCAAGTGGCGCCAGGTGCGGCCCTCCCACGCAGATATCGATCCTGTCACCTAAAGCGTCGATCAACGTGCGCAGGTACGCCGGATCCTGATGGCTGATATTCAGTCCGACGAGTTGTGAATGCCGCGCGAAAAGGTCGATGATCACGGGGGCAGGGATCACGTAGCCCACCGATTGATGCGTCGAAAGCACGCAAGGCAGGTCGGTGTTCGACAGCACTTCGCTGAAATAAGCGTCCGACTCACGGGGCGTCGGGGCATGTCCATGCCCGACATCCAATGAATAAACTTGCGCAGCGTCCACGCCGACGCGCTTCGCCATTGCCAGAAAGTCGATCATCTGGCGCGCGGTGCGCGGTTCCACGCCCATGGCACGAATGGGGGCCTTGCCCTTCAATGTGTCCACCGCGACGGTCAGCAATTGTTCGGTTTCGGCCGGGGAGAGCGAATAGCCTTCACCGCTGCCACCGCCGCCAACATAAACCCCGACGCCCGCTTCTCCCAATTTCGTCAGGTGTCGGCGCAGCGCAGGCTCGTCTATCGCACCGTTTTGGGCAAAGGGCGTGATGCTGATGGTAAAGACCTGATAACGGCTTGTGTCGCGCGTCATTGTAATTCCTTCTCCTCTGTCCCGTTTCTCGGGCTTTTTTGCTTGAACTTGCAAAGATTCGGGCGCGTCCTATTGCGACACACAGGGCCAACGGGGAGTTTTCATGGTTTTTCGCGTCCGACGGAATGGACTTTGCGTCTGGCCGGGTATCGCCGAATGAGCGCCAGCGCGACGAAGAAACGCCTTCGGCAACCGCGTGTCGCAGAAATTGTGGCGTCCAGCCTGCGGTCGCGTATCCTGTCCGGCGCGCTTGCTGACGGCGACATGTTGCCCAAGCAAGAGGAATTGCTGACCGAATTCGGCGTCAGCCCGCCCGCCATTCGCGAGGCTTTTCGCATTCTGGAGACCGAAGGGCTCATTACCGTTCTGCGCGGCAATGTCGGCGGTGCCATCGTGCACGTCCCGCATCCGGGCACTGCCGCCTATATGCTCGGGCTGGTTCTGCAGGCGCGTGCGGTCAGCCTGAGCGACCTGCTGGAGGGGATGCGCCAGCTGGAGCCGGCCTGTGCCGCGCAGGCGGCTCTGCGCCCCGATCGCGAAACGACCGTTCTTCCGCGGCTGCGTGCCAACATCGATGCGTGCATGGCCGCGATCGACGATCCCAGTGAATTCATCGGTCTGGCGCGGGCGTTTCACACCGAATTGGTCAGCAACTGCGGCAATGAAACGATGAGCCTGGTGGTGGGCGCTCTCGAACGGCTCTGGTCGGCACAGGTGGATGCGCTGGCGCGGACGAAGGCTGTGCATGGCTCGTTTGGAGATCGGTCGGTGCGCCTTTCGCTCGCGCGCGAGCACGAGCGTATCTATCGCGCGATAGAGGAGGGTGACGCACAAAGCGTCGAACGCGCGATCCGCGAACATTATTCGGCACACGGCGGAGAGCGGCGGCACGGTTTCGACACGAGTGCCACCATCATTTCGGATGCACTGCGCGCCTGATTGCCGCCGCCGCATCGCGCGACCCCTTAATCGAGCCAGCGGACAACGGATTCGGCGCTTGCGCGTTGCCGCTCTGGCGCTGGCTCGGAAATGCTGCCGATAAGGATAACGCCGGCAACTTTTTCGCCGTCGCCAAGACCCAGCAGGGCTGTCGCCTGAGGATCATAGGCATGCCATCCTGTCAGCCATTGGCCGCCGAAGCCCATGGCGTGGGCACCGTTCAGGATATTCATGCAAACCGCCCCTGCAGACAGGGTTTGCTCCCATTCGGGCACCTTGTGGCCAACGACCGGCGCGGAAACCACGACGATGGCCAGTGGCGAACTCGCAAGCTTGCGCGTGCTGACGCGCACCTTTGCGGCATCCTCGCGCGCTTCGGCCAGCGCCATCAGGCGATCGACCCAGCGTTGCTTGGCTGACCCGCTGATCACGATCAGTCGCCACGGTCCGAGTCGGCCATGGTCGGGTACGCGCAATCCGATCTCGATAAGCTGTTCGATCTCTGCGTGGTCGGGGCCAGGGCCGATCAGTGCGTCTGGCATGGGCGAACGTCGTGTCGCCATTATCTGCGAAAGGCTTTGGGTGGTGTCGACCACCGGCATTTCAGTCGTCAGGGCCATCTGTATCTCCACTCTTGCCGGTTTCTTGCTATATCTATCTTTAATAGTAAAGCGCCGATCCGAGGATTGACTCTCTTACCCAACACGGCTCTATTATATATAAGATAGATAAAATGGGAGAATGCGATGCTACCGGGGTCCATGACGCAGTTATCAGAGGACAGCTGCAACGCCGAGATCGTCCGCTTTTCCGACATAAAGCTGGGACAGACCGTCGATCTGTCCCATTCCGAATTCGGAACCCATGCTATGGGTGAACGCGTTTGCGAACTGGTTCAGCAATGGTCCGGTTCGCCGAAGGCTTCGCTTGTTTCGATACAGGAGCCGGCGGACGGCATGGCACCCGATAGCCTGCATGGTCGTGTTCTGGCCCGCCACCTCGATGGCAGTCACCAGGCCGATGTCGAGGTGCTGGTCCGCGCGCAGGACGTCGTTTGCATGCGCGCCGTGGTTCGCGTCGCCTTGGGTTAACGACAGGGCGCATTGCAATCCCGATTTGGGGTTGGTTTGCGCGCGCCAAACAAAGCATAACAAGCGTATGTCCAATAACACCACTTCGGCCGTCCCGCGGGAGGTCGCAACGCTGCGCACCCTGCGGATCGCAAAGCATTTCCCCTATTTCCTGGCTGTTGCGGAGGAGCAAAACCTCCATCGAGCTGCCGATCGGCTGAACATTGCCCAGTCGGCATTGTCTCGCCGTATCGCCGATCTGGAGCGCGAGCTTGGCGATATCGAGTTGTTCGAGCGTCAGGCGCGCGGGGTCGCGATTACCGCCGCCGGACGCGCTTTGGCGGAGGATGTTCGCCGTATCCTGCTGTCGATCGAGGACGCAGGCCGACATGTGCGCCGTGTCGCGATGGGCGATCTAGGTACACTGCGCGTGGCCTTCTCAGAAGCGATGTTACGCCGCCCCGTATTGCCGGTGGTTCTGCGGGAATTCCGCGTACGCTATCCCGAAGTCGAACTCCGCGCCTTTCCGTTGCCGTCGGATACGCAACGGAGCCGCATGCTGGCGGACGAAATCGACGTCGCTTTTGTTATCGACGAGGCGACCGATCGCGACCATTTTTCCGCCTTGCATGTCGGGGAGGACAAGTTCGTGCTGGCGTTGCCCGACACGCACCCGCTGGCCGCGCAATCGTCCGTGACGCTCCAGGATATCGCGGCCGAGCCCCTGTTGTGGCCCGCACGTCATATTTCTCCACGTCTGTACGACCGGCTGATCGCCGCTTTCGATGCACAGGGCGTTTCCCCGATTATCGCAGTCGAGGTAATGGCAGTCGATATCGCTTACGAGCTGGCTGTTGCCGGAATTGGTTTAGGCATCATCACCGCAGCGGATCCGTCTCGTACGCCGCCGGGCATCGTGTTGCGCGAAATCGTGGACCTCGATCTGCCGCTGCCTATCAGCATGTTGTGGCCGCGCGATAGTTCGTCACCGCTCGTGCGCCAATTCGTGGAACTGGTTACAGAGAAGATTGCGGCTTCAGACTAGAGAAATGCTCCGCGATCAGTGCGCCGACGGCTGGGACTTCTGAATCCGCCCGGTCCAGCAGGCCAGTCAGCGTGAAAAATCCGTGAGCCATGTCGGCATGATCGCGCAGAGTCACCGTAACGCCGGAAGCTTCCATTGCATGGGCATAAGCCAGTCCCTCGTCGTGAAGCGGATCACAACCGGAAAGCACCACGATGGCTGGCGGCAATCCAGTGAGACTTTCCGCCGCGAGTGGCGCGGCATAAGGATTCTTGCGATCTGCCGCAGCTACATAATGATCCCAGAACCATGCGAGATCGTCACACGAGATCAGATGCGCCCCTTGGCCGAATTGCCGTACCGAATCGCTGTCGAGTGTCGGCGATAGTACCGGATAGAGAAGCACCTGCAGGTCGATATGCGGGCCACCCGCATCGCGGGCGCGCAAGGCCAGGGCTGCGGCGAGATTGCCACCGGCGCTATCGCCCATGACTGCCAGCGGTTGACGGTCGCTCAATGCCGTCAGCACTGCCCATGCGTCGTCGAGTGGTGCCGGGAAACGATGCTCGGGCGCCAGCCGATAATCGATGCTTATTACCTCGGCACCGCTCGCATGGGCCAGGTCGCGGCACACGGGATCGAACCCGTCGAGGGTTCCGAAAACCCAGCCGCCGCCGTGCATGTAGAGTATCAGGCCATGCACCGATCCTGCGCGGGGAACATAGCGGCGTGCGAGGACAGGGCCATGCGGTCCTGTGACCGTAAAGTCCTCGATCAACGCGACCGTGGCACCACGGCCTGGCGGAAGTGCCGCTTGCGACTGGGCGAAGCTGCGCCGCGCATCTTCCGGTGTTCCGTCGGCAAATCCGGGAAGGTCTAGTGCAGCGCGCCGGTCGAGCATCGCCTGCATGTCTGGGTGGAGCGGCCCTGTCATATCGTTCCTTGTGTTCTGACACAGAGGCTGATGCGAAAGCGGGCGCAACCGCAATTGCCCTTTTTCGATCCCTTTGATCGGGCTTTGACATTCGACGCTCGATACGGGCGTTTCTATCGCCACATCGCAAAGCCCCGTTTGGAGAGCAATGAACGACGTCCTGATTTCGCGCGATGAGCTGAACTTTCTCCTGTCGGACTGGCTCAGGCTGGATGACTTTCTGGCGAAATCTTCCCACGATGCGATCGACCATTCGATGGCAGAGGCGATCCTCGACCTGTCCGAACGGCTGGCGGCGGATGCATTTCTGACCCACTATAAGACGGCGGACCGCGAAGAGCCCTATCTGGATGCGGACGGCGTCCACGCCCTGCCGGCGATCGGTGCGGCGCTTCGCCAATATGCGGAACTCGGCCTGTTTTCAGCGAGCTTTTCGTCGGATGTCGGCGGCATGGGACTGCCCGGCCTCCTGGCAAATGCATCCTTTGCGCAGTTCCTGTGTGCCAATGTCGCGACCGCTGCTTATCCGATGCTCACCATCGCCAATGCGCGCCTGATCGTCGTATTCGGAACTGAGGCACAGATTACCCGGTTCGCCGTGCCTCAGATCGCCGGAAAATGGTTCGGCACCATGTGCCTGTCGGAACCCCAGGCAGGGTCGAACCTGGCGGATGTGACCACGCGTGCCACGTACGACGGCGATGACGAACTGGGCGCGCGCTATCGTCTGGCGGGGCACAAGATGTGGATATCGGGCGGGGACCATGACCTGTCCGAAAATATCGTTCACTTGGTACTCGCGAAAATGCCCGACGCGACCGGACGACTGGTCGCTGGCACACGGGGCATCTCGCTTTTCATCGTGCCGAAAATCCTGCCGGATGGTGTGCGTAATGACATTGCCGTGGCGGGTCTCAATCACAAAATGGGCTATCGCGGCACGACGAATTGCCTGTTGAACTTCGGTGAGGGGGCATACCGACCCGATGGCGCGGCGGGGGCCATCGGATGGATGGTCGGTGAGCCGGGGCACGGTCTGCCACAGATGTTCCGGATGATGAACGAAGCCCGGATCGGGGTAGGACTGGGTGCCGCTGCCCTGGCCTATCGCGGCTATCGGCTGGCGCTCCGCTATGCGCAGGAGCGTGTGCAAGGGCGTCCGCCCGGAAGCGATGCAGCGGACACGCCGCCGATTATCGAGCATCCCGATGTCAAGGACATGCTGCTCGCCGCCAAATGCTATGCTGAAGGGGCGTTAGCGCTGATGCTCTATTGCACGCGTCTGAACGACGAAGCCGCTGCGGGCAGCGAAGAAGCGGAAGCTTTGCTGGGGCTGCTGACTCCAATCGCGAAGACCTGGGCGTCCGAATGGGGACTTGCCGCCAACGACATCGCGATTCAGGTCCATGGCGGCTATGGCTACACGCGCGATTTTGATGTCGAGCAATTATGGCGCGACAACCGGCTAAATCCGATCCACGAAGGCACGACAGGAATTCAGGGGCTGGATTTCGTCGGCCGAAAATTGCTGCGCGACAAGGGTGCGGCACTGGGGCTGCTGCGCAGACGTGTTGCCCGGACCTGTACTGCCGCTTCTGCCATTCCTTCGCTGTCGGCGCATGGCCGAACTCTTTCAGACTGGTGGGATCGGCTCGATGCGGCATTCGCAATCATGACCGTAGGGTCGGAAGAGATGGCGATGGCTCACGCAACCTCGACCCTGCGCGCATTTGGACACGGCGTTTCAGGCTGGCTGTGGCTCGACCGGGCATTGCTGTGCGCCGATGCGCCGGAGGATTCGTTCCGAGGCGGCAAGCTGTGGGCCTGCCGGTATTTCATGGAGCGGGAAATGCCCCGGATCGACACGTGGCTGCGCCCTGTCGAAACCGGCAGTGACCTGCTGTCCACTATTCCCTCCCGATTTCTCTGATCCTTGGAGCAAGTGAAATGACGATAGATTTGCATGGCCGCGTGGCAATCGTAACCGGCGCCGGTGGCGGCCTGGGACGCGCGCACGCCCTGTTGCTGGCGAAGCGCGGCGCGCGCGTATTGGTAAACGATCTGGGCGGCGCGCGCGACGGCAGCGGCGGGAGCAATGCCATGGCTGACGCGGTTGTGGACGAAATCCGCGCATCGGGTGGCGAGGCGATGTCAAATGGCGCCAGCGTGACGGATGCGGCGCAGGCCGTCGACATGGTCGCGCAGGTGATCGATCGGTGGGGCCGGATCGACATCCTCGTCAACAACGCCGGCATCCTTCGTGACCGCAGCTTCGCCAAGCTGAGCCTCGATGATTTCCGTACAGTGGTCGATGTGCACCTGATGGGATCGGTCAACTGCACCAAGGCGGTGTGGGAACCGATGCGCGCACAGGGGCATGGCCGCATCCTGATGACGACCTCCTCCTCCGGTCTGTACGGAAATTTCGGCCAGTCCAATTACGGCGCGGCGAAGATGGGCCTGGTCGGCGTCATGAAAACGCTGGCGCAGGAAGGCGCGAAATACGGTGTGCGCGTCAACTGTCTCGCGCCCTCGGCCGCCACGCGCATGACCGCCGACATCATGAGCGAGGACCAACTGGCTGCGCTCGATCCCTCGACCGTCGCCCCGGCCATGCTTGCGTTGGTGTGTGACGATGCCCCGACCGGCATGATCATGTGCGCGGGTGCGGGAAGCTTCGAATGCGCGCACATTACGCTGACGCGGGGCCTCTACGTCGGCACGGGCGATGATGCCGCGGAAAAGGTTCTCGCCGGACTGGCGCGTATTGCGGACCGGGCGGACGAGATGGTGCCAACGACTGGCCTGCAACAGTCGATGTTCGAACTTTCCCGCGCTGTGCAAGGTGATCGGCCGGTGGTCGGCGCCCATGGCTGAAGATGCTCTTTCTCCGGTGCGGCCGACACATCGGTTCGATGAGGATGGCCTGCGCACATGGATGGCGCAGAACGTACCCGGTTTTTCGGGTCCGTTGCAGGTGCGCCAGTTTTCGGGTGGTCAGTCTAACCCGACCTATTGCCTGAACACGCCGTCCCGTGACTACGTCCTGCGCCGTAAGCCGCCGGGCGAATTGCTCAAGGGTGCGCATGCCGTCGATCGCGAGTATCGGGTCATCACGGCACTGCACGGCGCAGGCTTTCCAGTGCCCGAAACATACGGCCTGTGCATGGACGCCGATATCATCGGCACCGCGTTCTACGTGATGGAACTGGTCGAGGGGCGCACCTTTTGGGACACGGCGTTTCCCGGCGTGCCGAACGCAGACCGGCCCGCCTATTTCGACGCGATGAACGACACGATTGCGCGGCTGCATAATCTGGATCCCGTGGCGATCGGACTGGTCGATTACGGGCGACCGGGAAATTATTTCGAGCGACAGATTGCGCGATGGTCCGGTCAGTACCTCGCCGATACCGATGCCGGGAGTGTTCCGGCGATGGATGCAATGATCGAATGGTTTCCGGCCAATATTCCTCCCGGGGATGAGGCGACGATCGTGCATGGCGATTTCCGCTGCGACAATATGTTGTTCCACCCGACCGAACCGCGCGTGCTGGCCGTGCTTGACTGGGAGCTATCGACGCTTGGCCATCCGCTGGCCGATTTCGGCTATCATCTGATGATCTACCGGATGCCGCCGGGTTTTTCGACGGGCCTGGCTGGGCTGGACCTTCCGGCGCTCAACATCCCGAGCGAAGAGGAATATGTCTCCGCCTATTGCCGCCGTACCGGACGCGACGGAATCGACCGGCTGGATTTCTATGTCGCATTCAGCCTTTTTCGGCTGGCTGCAATCATTCACGGGATCAAGGGAAGGCTGATCCGGGGAACAGCGTCTTCTCCGCAAGCCGCTGCTGCTGTCGAGCAGTTAGATCGGATCGCATCGCTTGCTCTTCGACAAACGGATAGCTGATACGACTTCACCGCTCGCCAATTCTATGTAACTATCATTTAAAAGATAGAGGATGGCTGGATGGATGTTGCTTTGAAGTCTGTGTTTGTAGGCATACCGACAGGGGCTCGGGGAAAAATTGCCCGCCTGGTGCTAGTCGGCGGGGCGCCATTGATGGCGTTGATGTTCGCCGCGCTGGGTCCGGTCCTGCCGTTGATGGCCGAGCATTTCGGTGGAAGAACCGGCGGTGCTTTGGCGGCTCAAATGATCCTGACCATGCCGGCCATCGGCGTCATATTGGGCGGTATAGCGGGGGGCTATTCGGTCGAGCGGTGGGGGCCGAAACCTGTCCTCGTTGTGGCGCTGATCGCCTATGCGATTTTGGGTGCCAGCGGCTACCTGATCGACAATCTTTCCATCCTTCTTGTAACGCGCTTTCTTGTCGGCTTCAGTGTCGCTCACGTCGGCACGTCGATCGCCGTGGTGGTCGCCTCCTGGTTCGAAGGCGTCGCGCGCGTAAAACTGCTCGGTTATCAAAGTGCCGTCGCCGGAGTCTTCGCGGTCATCTGCCTGTTGATGTCGGGCCTTCTGGCGGAGGCAGGCGGCTGGCGGGCGCCATTTTTGCTCTATACCATGGCATTTGTCGTTCTGTTTCTTGTGCTTGCGGGTCTTCCGCGCGGAGTCGCGCGGGTCGTTCCGAGCCAAGCGAGTAGCGCTGATCGGCCCTCTCTACGCCCCCTTGTGACGCTCTGGCCAATCTATGCGTTGGCGATGTTCCTGTTCGTGGCTTACTTTATGACCTCGATCCAGATGTCGTTTCTGCTGTCGGAAGATGGCGTCAAGAGCCCGCTGATCCGGTCCATTATTATCGCCACAGGGGTCTTGGCTGGCGGGATCTTCGGCGGCTTTTACGGTCGCTTCTATGCCTGGTTGGGCGAGCGCGGTGTGCAGATATTCCTTACGACGATGATGGCAACGGGGCTTGGCATCATCGGTTTTTCGACGAACCTGTGGATGATCGCACTGGGGGTGGCGCTGTCTGGGGGAGGGGGCGGAATGATACCGCCGCATATCAGCGGCATCCTACTGAACCGGGTTCCGTCCGTGCTTCGTGCGCGCGCTGTCGGGTTCGAATTCACGGTGCTGTACATTGCCGATTTCGTAAACCCGTTGGTGATTACACCGCTGCGCGCAGTCATCGGAATTCACAACGCATTCCTTGTCGTTGCTGCCGCGCTGGCAGTTGCGGTGCTGGCTATGGCGATGGTGCTGAAAAGACACTTGCCGACCGGATGAAAGTTTGTAACATATAAAACATAGAAAGGTTACCAACGGAAAGTTGGGGCCGGACGAGGATGTTTGGGGCTTTCCGATCGTGTGAAGGCTGACAGTGGTGCTTAGTGCCGCTGGTCGGTTCTGTGCGTCCGGGGCCCATGAGATGGGAGGCGGCGTGAAGCTGACGGCAACATGGCCTTGATAACCGGCACAGCAGGGCTTCTGAGCACCCATCGCGCTTGCGCGTCACGCGCCTGGAAGCTGGGGCGACCGGTGTCCACCGCAGCATTTCGCTCCGTGGGAGCCCATCATCGACAGTGAATTGATTAGCGTCGCGCGACGACGCGGCAAACCCGTTCGAGAACAACAAGGAGAAATCGATGCTTTACGATGCATACAAGGCATGGCGAGAGCTGACGCCGGAAATCGAACGCGAACGGGCCACGACCGAGGAAAAGGTCCAGTTCCTCTCCGACAAGATGCGCGTTCAGGAGATGATCCACGAATACGCCTTCGCCTGCGACAGCCGCGGCTGGGATACGTTGGAACGTCTTTACGATGAAAATATCGAGCGTGTGATGAAGGGCACACTGGACGAGACGGTCCAGGGTCGTGCCAATCTGATCGGCCTTCACGCCAAGCCTGCCCTGCCGCGGAGCGCAGGTGTCGTCGCGCCGCCACGAGACCTCACGAAAATTACCGGCCTCGAGATCCGGCACCTGATTGGTACGCAGTTGGTCAAGATCGCCGACGACGATCAGAATGCCTGGGCGTTGTGTCACTATCAGATGGCACTTGTCGGGCAGGAAGACAGGGCATGGTGCCACGGCCTGCATGAAGGCACTTACCTGTTCACCTTCAGCAAGGCGACGGGCAGCTGGCGGTTCACCCGACATCAGATCTGGACGAACAATGCGGCCAATCCGATGTTCTCCGATCCGCGAGCGAAGGCTGCTGCATGAGCCGGTTCGCGGGCAAGGTGGCGCTCGTTACGGGCGCTGGCAGAGGCATCGGTGCGGCGACGGCGGAGGAACTGGCGAACGGGGGGGCAGCGCTTGCTCTCAACGATGTCGACGAGGCGCGGCTTGAAGAAACCGCTATCGCGCTTCGCCGTCATGGCGGACAGGTGACGACACACTTGGGCAGTGTGATGGAAGCGGACTTTATCGCCGACTTCGTTAGCCAGGCAATTTCAGCTCACGGCAAAATCGACCTGCTGGCCAATAACGCAGGGGGCGGGCCGCCCATGACGCCCTGGGCCGAGTTCGCTCAATCGCAATTTGCGCATTTCCGGGCGATCTTCGAGATGAATTTCTTCAGCCAGGCGATGCTGCTGCACGCTGTGCTGCCCGGCATGGTCGAGCACGGCTATGGCAAGATCGTCTGCGTCAGCTCGATGTCCGCTGTATTGGGGCAGGAATCCGGCAGCGCCTATGCATCGGGCAAGCTGGCGCTTCACGCGTTGGTCAGTTCAGTGTCGAAGGAAGTGGCGCGGCACGGCGTCAACATCAACGCCGTGGTGCTGGGTAACCCGCCACATCCCAGTCGTTCACCGGAGCGGCAGGCCTATCTGGACAAACTGTCCCACTTCAATCGCGTCGGTCGCCTGGATGAGTTCGGCAAGGCCATCGCCTTTCTGCTTTCCGACGACGCTTCATACATTTCCGGCGCTGCGATGCCGATCGACGGAGGACTAGTCACGCCACGCCTCAACGAATGAGGCGAGCAAGCACTTCACAGCAGACAAAAACACAAGCGTGAAGAATGGGGAGAGAGAAAATGAAGAAGCTACAAAGCGTATTTTTGTGCGGCGCTGCCACGGCGCTGTCGATGGTTCTGGTCGGCCCGGCAAGCGCACAGATCAACGCCGCTCCGGCGGCGAGGGACAATGAGGGTGTAGCCGAAGTAGACACCGGAACGGGCATTGCCGATATTGTCGTGACCGCGCGCCGTCGAGAGGAAGCGCTTCAGAGCATTCCGCTTGCCGTACAAGCCTTTTCAGGCGCTGCGCTCGAAGCCGCACGCATCGAGAACGCGACAGATCTGTCCAAGGTTGTGCCTGCACTCACCTCCTCCCAGTCTAGCCGCGACGAGGAAAACTACGTCATTCGCGGCCAGTCGGGTTCGGGCGCCTCGATTTCCGGCCAGCAGGTAACTGTGCCTGCCTACTTCGCGCAGGTGCCTTTGCCGATCGGCGATGGCGGCGGTCCCGGTTATTATTACGATTTGCAGAATGTCCAGGTTTTGAAGGGGCCACAGGGTACGCTCTTCGGGCGGAATTCGACGGGCGGCGCCGTCCTGTTCGAGCCGCGGCAACCGGGCAAGGATTTCGGCGGCTACATCAAGGCCGAGTACGGCAATTACAACAATCGTGGTTTGGAAGGGGCGCTCAACATTCCCATTTCCAGCACCTTGCAAGTGCGTTTCGCCGCGAAGGTTTCGGAGCGGGACGGGTTCACGGAAAACAGGACGACTGGCAAATTACAGGACGACCGGAGTTTCTTTTCCGGTCGCGTTTCACTTGCTTGGCAGCCGTCAGAAAGCTTTTCCAACGTTCTGGTTGCCGATCTCTTCACTTCGACGACGAATGGCAGCTCCAACATCCTTGCTGCGGTCAATCCGAACGCGTTGATCCCGAGCCTATTCGCCGGAACCGTCCAGGCAGCGCTTGCGCAACAACAAGCGGTTGGACCGCGTGTCACGTTCAGCAATGTCGATGGATTCGATCGCAAACGATCTTACGGCGTCTCCAATGTTACAACTTTCGAGGTGGCGGATGGCCTGACCTTGAAAAACGTCTTTGGGTATCGGCGCTTCAAACAGGTCAATCGCTTCGATTACGACGGATCAGCGCTCACCATTCTTCATTTCGATATCTGCGCAACGGCTGCATCTTGCCACCCGCGTGACCCCAGCGAGCCTTGGGGATTGAATATCGAACAAATTTCCGAGGAGTTTCAGATCCAGGGGCAGGCGTTCGGCGATCGCCTGAAGTATATCGTGGGGGTTTTTGGCGCCGACCTGAAAACGCCTTCGCCCAATTATTCGCATCAGACATCGGTGTTCGGGTCCGTGACCGACGCCAACCAGATCATCAACGATACTTCGCGTGCCGCCTTTGCGAATGTCAGTTTCACATTTGGTGGAGCGCTACAGGGGATGACCGCGACTGCAGGCTATCGTTACACCCACGATCGCCGTGATTTGACGTTGTATCAGGTTACCGGTGGCAAATGCGTAACGGGTGCTACCGGTACAGTGGTCGCCGATCCAGCACAGGCCGACGCATGCGGGGCATCTTTTTCGGCGGGAGCCAACAGCGATGCTTATACGATCGGGCTGGACTACCGCATCACGCCCAGGACAATGGTCTATATTGCGCACCGTCAGAGCTATCGCGCGGGCGGAACCAATCCTTTGGCCGCACCTGTGCTGCTGGCGGTTCCTCCCATACCCAACGCAGTTTCGCTCTTTTCCTATGCGCCGGAAACGCTCCGCGACGTCGAGATCGGCTTCAAATCCGATTTTACGCTGGGTGGATGGAACATTCGAACCAACGTGGCCGCCTATCAACAGTGGCTCGATAACGCCCAACTGAACCAGACATTCGGCGTCGGGACTGCCAATGTCAGCGCGTTGGTCAATGCTGCATCTGCCGATTATAAGGGTATCGAGGCCGAAGTAACGATTGCGCCGACACGCGCGTTCAATCTGCTGGTCTCCTACGCCTATACCGATGCTGCCTATGGTGCGTTTCTGGATTATTCGCGACGCGATGCGAATAATGCGCCGACGCTTCAGAGCGGCCGGATCGTGCCCTTTACGCCGAAGCACAAATTGAATGTGGGCGTGAACTGGACTTTACCTGTCGAGGAATCGATCGGTAAAATTACGGCATCGGCGAACTGGGCCTATAAAAGTTCAATTCTGCTCGGCCTCGTTCCGTTCATCACACTGCCCGGCGGCGCCAATGTATTTGACGGCGAGAGCGAACAGGGTGCAACGAACACCATCGACGCCAGCATCGACTGGCGCAAAGTGGGTGGCAGCAATTTCGACCTGGGCTTTTATATCACCAACCTGACGAACACCGAGTACAAGATCGGTGGGGCGTCGCTGATTAATTCCAGTCTGGGCATCAACCAGCGTATCTATAACGAGCCGCGCATGTACGGCGTGACTGCACGCTATTCATTCTAGGATCGACAGGAGGATCATGGCTGACATCAAGCGGCTGGCAGCCAATCCACGGATGAGCGGCGCCGTCATTTACGGCGGCGTCGTTCAGCTTTCCGGGCAAGTGGCAATCGAGAATCGCGGCGGAGCCGTGTCCGACCAGGTGCGAGAGGTGCTCGACCGGATCGATGCGTTGCTGGTGGAAGCGGGCACCGACCGCTCGGCCTTGCTGACAGCGAACCTGTACCTTGCAGATATCAGCAGCATCGCCGAGGTAAATGCCGCCTGGGACACGTGGATCGTGCCGGGCTGCGCACCGACCCGGACGACGATCCAGACGGTGTTGGCTTCGCCCGCCTATGCCCTGGAAATCGCCGTCAGTGCCGCAGTCCCTGCTTGATCCGCGTCAAGCAGCCGCCGTCACCATTTCTCGTGCCAATTGTCCGATCCGGACAATCCCTTCACGTGCGCGATCGGCGGCAATCATCGAGAAACTGAGGCGCAATGTGTTGCGTTTAGCGATGGTGTCGCTGCTACTGGCGGGATAGAAAGCCGCACCCGAGATGGTCGAGACGCTGTGTTCCGCCAATGCGCGCTGGGCAAAGGCGTTGCCGTCGATATGTTCGGGCAGCTCGACCCAGATGTAGAGACCGCCTTCCGGGCGTGTCCAGCTGAAGCCTTCCGGCATATTCTCTGCGAGCGCCGCAAGCATGGAATCGCGCCGCTCCCGATAGAGGTCACACGCAACTTTCGTGGCGGCATCGAGATGCGTCTCGGCAACGTCGAGCAGCAGCATCTGGTTCAAGGCGCTGGTGGCAAGGTCGCTGGCCTGTTTGATCAGCACGCATTTGCGGATCACGGCGGTCGGCCCGGCGAGCCAGCCCACACGGAGCGAGGGTGCGATCGTTTTGGAAAAGGTGCCAGTCTGAATGACTGGCGACCGCTCGACATCGCCATAGCGCTCGACGCCGAGAGCGAACAGCGAGGGAATGTGTTCTCCGTCGTAACGTAGCCGGTCGTAACAACCATCCTCGACGATCGGCATTCCCGTCGCATCCGACAGATCGAGCAGCCGATCCCGCTCCTGTCGCGTCATTGTTGTACCGGTGGGATTTCGGAAATCCGGACCCACATAACAAAACTTGGCACCGCCAAGACGATCCGCGCGCCACTCCTCGCTATTCTGTGGCAAACCGACATAACACGGCTGATAGGCATCGAAGGCGCGCAGGGCTCCGATAAAGCTCGGGATTTCCACCATCGCACGATCGCCGGGTGAGAGCAGCAGCTTGCCGACGAAATCCAGCCCCTGTTGCGACCCGTTGACGATCATCACATTGTCGATGCCGCATGGCGCACCATTGCGGCTCAAATAGGCGGCGATCCATTCGCGCAACGGGCCATGCCCCTCGCTCGGCGCGTATTGCAGCGCCGTCCGCGCCCGCGCCCGGTCATTCCATATGTGTGCAGAAGCCGCAGCCAGGGCATCATAGGGAAAAATGTCGGGGTCGGGCAGGCCGCCACCCAAATGGATGATCTCGCCCGCCGACAACAGTTTCATCCGCTCGCGGATATCCGATGCGACGACATTGCCCATGCGGCTGGCGTAAAGTTCATTCCAATCAAGCATCATTGGGCTTTCCTGATCATGGCAGAGGGCAGGGCGTAGGCGACGACATAATCGCCGCGTTTCGTACGGAGCGAGCCATGACCGCCGGCAACGATGGCGACCATTTGGCGACCATCGCGGGCAGCATAGCTGATCGGTGTCGCTTGTCCGCCGGCGGGCAGCATGTCGCGCCAGAGTTCACGGCCCGTGCTTGTTTGGAACGCACGCAGATAACCATCGGTGGCAGCACCGATAAAGGTCACGCCGCTGGCCGTCGTCACGGCACCGCCAAGGTTGAAGATACCTACGGGCAGCGACAATCCGAACGGTGCCAATCCCTTTGTTGTCCCGAACGGACGTTCCCAGGCAAGCTTGCGCGTCTTCAGGTCGATGGCGGCGATCTTGCCCCATGGAGGCGCCTGGCACGGGAAATAAAGCGGCGACAGGAACGGCATCAACCGCAGGCCAAAGGGCGTACCCTCCATGGGCATTGGTGGCATCGGCCGACCCTTGGCTTGCTGCATGGCGCGGACCTTCGCGGGGTCGAAGGGGGCAGCGCCTTCGGCATCGGCTTCCTTGCGCGGCACAAGTCGTCCGATAAAAGGCATGGATGAGCTGTTGACGATCATCAGGCCGCGCTGGCGGTCGATGGCAACGCCACCCCAATTGATCGCGCCGAACGTGCCGGGTGAGAACAGAGATTCCCGGGTCGATGGCGGCGTGTAGGCACCTTCGTAGCGCAACTCGCGAAAGCGCACCCGGCACATCAGCATATCGATTGGCGTGGCACCCCACATATCGGTTTCGCGTAAAGACGGTGGCGCGAACGATGGCATGCCGACCGAAAATGGCTGGGTTGCCGCCGCGCGTTCGCCGGGGACGTCCGAACGCGGCACCGCGCGCTCCTCCACAGGCGAAATCGGCTTTCCGGTGCGACGGTCGAGCAAGAACACCTCGCCGGTTTTGCCCACGCCGACCAGTGCCGGGACCAGCCGGCCCGCAGCGTCGGGCATGTCGACCAGCGCGGGTTCCGCCGGCATGTCATAATCCCACAGGTCGTGATGAACCGTCTGGAAAGACCACCGAAGCGTTCCGGCGCGGGCGTCCAAAGCGACAATCGACGTACCGAACTTTTCGGCTGCTGGTGTTCGCAGGCCGCCGAAGAAATCAGGCGAGCTGTTGCCCGTCGGAATATAAACTAGGCCCAAAGCCGGATCGATGCTGAACGATGTCCATGCATTGGGGTTTCCCGGCGTAAACAGGCCATCGGGTGGTGGTTTGGGTGCATCGGGGTGCGCGCCTGCGTCCCACGTCCAGCGCAATGCGCCGGTCTTTACATCGAAGGCGCGAATAACGCTGTGCGGGGCGTCGATCCGCTGATTGTCGATGACGTAGCCGCCGAGGATCGCCAGATCATCCAGAATGGCGGGGGGCGAGGTGACGTAATAATAATGATCGTCGCGCGGCTGTACGCCGGGGCGTAGATCGACCGCACCATCCTGTCCGAACTTAGCGCAAGGTTTTCCATCCCGGGCATCGATAGCAATCAGCCGCGCGTCGAGCGTCGCCTCCAATATCCGGGATGCACAGTGCTCTGATCCCGACCCGGCGTGGTAGGATACGCCGCGGCAAACCACGGAGAAGACCTTGCTCGCATCGACTTTGGGGTCGTGACGCCAGCGCTCCCTGCCGGTTGCGGAATCGAGCGCGACGACAATGTTGCGCGGATTGCACAGGTAGAGGGTGTCACCGATCGCCAACGGCGTGGCGGTGAACCGGCTGTTGGTGCCGAGATCGTCCATCCCGCCTACACGATAGGTCCAGGCACGCTGCAGGCGCGGGGCGTTGGCGGGTGTGATCTGTGCTGCCGAGCTAAAGTGATCGGCGCGCCAATCGCCTCCATAATTCGCCCAGCCGACTGGGTCGGCAGTCGCGACGGCATCCTGTGATCCAGAGAACGTGGGGGCCGTATCGCGCACGACGAACCATCCGGCCCCGAGTAGAACGATCTGTACCGCAGCCAGCGCCACCAGGGATCGGCTGCCAATGCGCGGGCGCAGCAAGGTCGCAATCGCGGTCAGGAGCAACAGCAGGATGATCGGCGCGAGCAGCCGCGCCATCAGGCCCCAGCGATCAAGCCCCACTTCAATGATCGCCCATATAAACGTCGCGACGACGGTGACCAGATAGAGCCAATAGCCCGAACGGCGGCGGAGCAGGAACAACGCGCCGGAGACAAGGATCGCGATGCCCGCCAATGCATAATACGGGGAGCCGCCCAGCATCACGAGACGGGTGCCCCACCAGAGCAGCATGCCGCCGATCGCGACGAGGAGCAGACCGGCAAACGCAGTTGCAATCCAGCCAGCAACTTGCTTGGCCAAAACCCTCTCCCGTATCATTATAATCTTTATGCTAATGGAGGGCGTGAGGGTTGTCGAGTCTATGGGGCAAGCACCACCGGCATATGTTTTATGCCACCCACGAAATTTGACCGCAGGCGGCTCACAGGTCCGGAAAGCTGCATAGCCGGAAAGCGCTGCAGCAATTCTCCCATTACCGCTCGCAACTCGATGCGTGCCAGGTCATTGCCCAGGCAGCTGTGGCGACCGAAGCCGAAGGTCAGGTGACGGTTCGGCTTGCGCGACAGGTTGAGCGAAAACGGGTTCTCGAACACCGCTTCGTCACGATTGGCGGATGGGTAGAACAGGACGACCTTTTCGCCAGCGGTGATCGTCTGTCCGCCGATTTCCACGTCTTTCGATGCGGTGCGTGCCATGTAGATTATGGGCGTTACCCAACGAAGCAGCTCTTCGACAGCGGTCGGCATCAGTGATGGGTCGGTGGTCAATGCCGCGCGTGCTTCTGGATTTTCGAACAGCGCCAGCATCGCGCCGCTGGTCGCATTGCGCGTCGTTTCGTTGCCGGCGATGGCGAGCAGGAAGCAGAAGCCCAGTATTTCGCGGTCGTTCAGCGGTTCTCCGCCAATGCGCGCTTCGACCAACAGGCTGACGAGATCTTCTTTCGGCGCTGCCCGGCGCTGTGCGATGAATTTTGCAAAGTAACCGAACATCGCCTGCTGCGCCGCCATGACGACATCGCGTGGCAGCACGACGTCACCGTATTCCGGATCTTCGCTGCCGATGACGGCATTGCTCCACAGATACATCTGGTCACGGTCGTCCGCTGGTACCCCGAGCAACTCGAGAATGACATCTAGCGGCAGACGCATCGCAATCGCTTCGACAAAGTCGATCGGGGCAGAGGGATCGACTGAGGCGACACGTGCGGCGGCCACATCGTCGGCAATCTCGCGGCAACGCACGATGATGTGTTCCTCCAGCGCGCGCATGACGCTCGGCTTGAACCGTTCACGAAGGATCATCCGGTTCTGATGGTGCTCCGGCGGATCCATCGTCAGCATCAGCGGTACGCGGGGGACATTCTCGTCGATCATCTGATCCCGGCGTAAGATGGTGACGCCTGGCGCACTCAGGAAATTGTCGCTGTCTTTGCCGACTGCGGTGATATCGGCGTAGCGGGTGATTGCCCAAAAGGGCTCGCGAATACCGTCATCGTGCCAGGCAACCGGCGTGTCGGCGCGCATTCGTGTCCAGATCTCATGCGGATAACCCTGCGCAGCGAAACGATCGGGATCGAAACAGGCGGGGTCGGCCAGCGGCCTTTGCTGCGATATCACGCGGGGGTCTCCTTAAGTGAACGATCGTTAACTAGCACGGAACACTGTCGGCTGCTAGATGGTCGCTTAATCTGTCAGGAGATGTGGAGTGGCGACTACGGTGTTGCGCAGACGATTGCCGCATGCCGAGCGACGTGCCGAAATTCTTGCTGCCTCTGCAGCCATGTTCCGTACCCGCGGCTATGATGCGGCTAGCATAGATGCGATTGCCGCGTCGGTGGGGATAAGCGGCCCAGCGATCTACCGGTACTTTACGCGCAAACCTGAAATTCTGATTGCCTTGATTGAAGCGGCAGCGGCGGACGTAGTTGGTGCGATCGACAGGGTTGTGGCTACAGGCCCGCAAGCGGACATTCTCGATGAGCTTACTGGTGCACTTATCGACCATGCCAGCCGACAAGGCGATGTGATTGCCCTGCTCCAATCCGGCACGGCGCCAATAGATGCACGAGACCGCAATCGGTTGCATCGGGTGCGCCTTGACCTGGTTGCACATCTTGGCGCGGCATTGAACCGCGCCAGGCCGACGCTTATGCCCGCGGAGGCAAATCTTCATGCGGATGTCGCGCTAGGCATGGTCGGACATATGACCTCTAAGCTTTCTCAAAATACCACGCTACGTGCCCAGTTTCGCATTATCTTACGCGGAGTGCTTGCCGCCTAGAGTTCTGTCAGGCGGACGTGGCAGTCCGGGCCGGTGGCTGATATCGGGGAGCGATGAGCCGCAAATCGAGAGCCAAGCCGCCAAGCCCGTTCGTTATTTCAACTGGTCACCGGAGATTATCCGTCTCGCCGGCCTGATGAATGTTCACTTTCCGCTGTCATTGCGGAACGTGGAAGATCCGTTGTTCGAACGCTGTATCGACTTTGTCATAAGACCGTTCGCTTCTGGTGGACGAGATTTGGTGCGCTGCTCGCAGGTGTTGCCCGCCGTCGGCGGGTCAATCGCATGCGCGGGTTCCGGCACTGGAAGTGGTATCTCGACGAGAACTTCGTGAAGATAAATGAGCGAGCCCCACTAGCTCGGGCAAGCGAAAGATCACGAAGGGGAAATCCTCGCGAGTTACGTGACCAAGGTCCGCGACAAGAAGGCGCTGAAGCGCCAGAGCGATCCAGCTTTGATCGTGACCGACGGCCTCAAATCCCACAAGGCCGCGTCTCAGAATCTCGGTGCAGCCGACAAGCAGGAGATACGCAGACATGCCAACAACGTCGTGGAGAACAGTCCCCTTCCGCTCCGAAGATGGGAGCGGGCGATGCTCGGGTTCCGACGAATGAGGCTGTTACAAAAGTTCGCTTCGGTTCATGCCAGCGTCCACAACCATTTTTCTGCGGAACGCCACATCGTCCATCGCCAGACTTACAAGCTGAGTCGTTCAGAGTCGCTCGCCGCTTGGCATCAGCTCGCCAGCTAGGCCGTCAACGTCAAAGACCGATCTGCATCGTGGGGAGAACGATTCGCGGAAGAGTGACAGCACCTCCTGGTCTCACAATCATTTTTCACCAACAAAAAATGCGGGTATAAATGTTGGTACAGATTTATTTTTCATACAGATAATTGTCTAAATAAAGATAGTTAGGGAAGCAGGCCGGTTTCTGTCTCCCCGACCATTTAACAAATTTGGCGGTCGCCCTATTTTGCGACCGCGTTATTGCCGCTCGCCTCGACCGGCATACTTGCGATCGATGCCGCGTTGATATTTGCGATCTCGTTTTCGACGAGATTGTCGGTCGTGGCATCAAGTTCTGCTGCGGAATTTTCGAGCGCCGCGCCGGCACTGTTGCTTGCGTCCGCAACGTTCGTCGAATCGGGCGCTTTGCCGCATCCGATGAGCAACGCCGACGCAATTGCGGCAACAACGATTCCGGACATCTTCATCAACAAATGCTCCCAGGCGCGTCACCGATCCGATGAGACCAACAACTGCTGCCACTTTGTTGCCGCAATTCGTCGTTTTCTGTCCGAATTGCAAGCCTTTGCGTCGGTCCGCGATCAGGACTTCGGTTTTCCGAGCGTTTCCGGGGCGTGTGCAACGATGGCGAGCATGGCGGTCCATGCCGCGACATTCTGTTGCAGCTGCGCCTTGTCGACCTTGTCCAGCGTGTCTTCCGGCGTGTGGTGCAGGTCGAAATAGCGCGTGCCGTCCTGGTTCAGTTCGACCGCCGACGCGCCGCCCTTGATGATCGGGGCGACATCCGCGCCGCCGGCTGCGGCAATGTTGCTGCCCTGAATGCCGAGCGGGGCCAGCGCCAGCCTCAGTCGTTCGGTCAGGGGCTTGGCGGCATCGGGCAGGGAGACGTCGAAGCGCCACACACGGTCGGCCCCGAAATCGCTTTCGGCGGCCAGCGCATGATATTCGCTGCCATGCGCCTTTTCATAGGCGATGGCACCGAAGGTGCCGACCTCTTCGGCACCGAACCAGACGACGCGGATCGTGCGGCGCGGCTTTTCGCCGCTGTCGAGAATGCGCTTTGCGGCAGCCGTGGTGATCGCGACGCCCGAGGCGTCATCAATCGCACCCGTGCCCAGATCCCAGCTGTCGAGGTGTCCGCCGATCAGGACGATCCCCGCCGAAGGATCGGTTCCGGGAACTTCGGCGATGACATTGCCCGATTGCTGCATGCCGGTTTGACGCGGGGTCAGGATCAGTTTCATCATGACCGGCTTTTTTCGCGTCAACATGCGTTCGAGATTTTCGGAATCCGCGATCGACAGTGCCGCCGCGGGAATGGGCGTTGCGCCGTCGGACCAGCTTTGGACACCAGTGTGCGGCGCACGGCTGCTGTCGGTGCCGATCGAGCGGACGACAATGGCGGCCGCACCCAGTTTGGACGCGATCGACGGCCCCTGGCGGCGGGCGGCACCGAAGGGACCATAGCCCGATCCGTCCTGCGCACGCATCATGCGATGATCGACGAAGGCGATCTTGCCGCGCACATCCTCCGGCCTGGCGGCCTTCAATGCATCGATCGTTTCGAAATACACGACCTGCGCTGTCAGTCCGCCCTCTGGCGTCGCACCCGAATTGCCGAGCGCCGTCAGCACCAGTTTCTGGGGGAAGGGCGACACGATCTCGGCGGTTTCGATGCCCCGGACCCAGGTCGGCATGTCGTATGTTTCGATGCGGACATTCTTGAAGCCCAGCGCCTTCAGCTTGACCACCGCCCATGCCCGCGCGCGCGCCTCTGCCTCGGTCCCGGCCATGCGCTGCCCGACTTCGGTGGTCAGCCCCTCGACGATGTCCCACGCGACATTATCGGTCAGCGCGGCGTCGCGCATGGTGGCAGGGTCGGGTGCTGCAAGGGCAAGGGCGGGCAGGGCGGCGGCGAAAAGGATGAGGTGTTTCATGCCGCTGGCCTAACCGCCGCACGACCGTTTGCCAACACGCGTCCCGCACCCTAAATGCGCGGCCAATCCCCGTAACTTCCCAGACGAAAGACCCGACCGATGGCCGCGCAATACGCCTATGTCATGAAGGACATGACCAAGACCTTCCCCGGCGCGCCCAAGCCGGTGCTGAGCAACATCAACCTGCAATTCTATCAGGGCGCAAAGATCGGCATCGTCGGCCCGAACGGCGCAGGCAAGTCGACGCTGATGAAGATCATGGCGGGCGTCGATAAGGATTTCACCGGAGAGGCATGGCCCGGCGAATACATCACCGTCGGCTATCTGGAGCAGGAGCCCCAGCTCGACCCGACCAAGACGGTCCTCGAAAACGTCAAGGAAGGCGCGCGTGAGACCGCCGACCTGGTCGACCGCTTCAACGCCATTTCGGCAGAAATGGGCGATCCCAAGGACGACACCGATTTTGACAAATTGCTCGAGGAGATGGGCGACCTTCAGGGCAAGATCGACGCGGTTGACGGCTGGACGCTCGACAGCCAGCTCGGCGTCGCGATGGAGGCACTGCGCTGCCCCCCGGGCGACTGGCCGGTCGAAAACCTGTCGGGGGGTGAAAAGCGCCGCATCGCGCTGACCCGGCTGCTGATCCAGAAACCGTCGATCCTGCTGCTCGACGAGCCGACCAACCACCTTGATGCGGAAAGTGTCAAATGGCTGGAAAACCACCTGAAGGAATACGCTGGCGCGGTGCTGATGATCACCCACGACCGCTATTTCCTCGACAATGTCGTCGGCTGGATCCTCGAAATCGATCGCGGCCGGTATTTCCCGTACGAGGGCAATTATTCGACCTATCTGGAAAAGAAGGCCAAGCGCCTCGAACAGGAGGACCGCGAGGATTCGAGTCGCCAGACGGCGATCAAGAACGAGCTTGAGTGGATCCGGCAGGGCGCAAAGGCCCGCCAGACCAAGTCGAAAGCGCGTATCGCCAAGTTCGACCAGCTCGTCGAGCAGCAGAAGAACCGCACCCCCGGCAAGGCGCAGATCGTCATTCAGGTGCCCGAGCGGCTGGGCGGCAAGGTGATCGAGGTCGAGAACGTCTCGAAGGCCTATGGCGACAAATTGCTGTTCGAAAACCTGTCGTTCACGCTGCCCGCGGGCGGCATCGTCGGCGTCATCGGGCCGAACGGTGCGGGTAAGTCGACGCTGTTCAAGCTGATCATCGGCAACGAGGAACCCGACACCGGCACCATCGAAAAGGGCAGCACCGTCCGCCTCGGCTATGTCGATCAGAGCCGCGATCACCTCGACGACAAAAAGAACGTCTGGGAGGAAATTTCCGACGGGCTCGATTACATGAAGGTCAACGGTTTCGACCAATCGACGCGGGCCTATGTGGGCGCGTTCAACTTCAAGGGGTCGGACCAGCAGAAGAACGTCGGCAAGCTGTCGGGCGGCGAACGCAACCGCGTGAACATCGCCAAGATGCTGAAACGCGGCGGCAATGTGTTGCTGCTGGACGAACCGACCAACGATCTCGACGTCGAAACGCTGGGTGCGCTGGAAGAAGCGATCGAGAATTTCGCCGGTTGCGCGGTGGTCATCAGCCATGACCGCTTCTTCCTCGACCGCCTGGCCACGCATATCCTGGCGTTCGAGGGTAATTCGCACGTCGAGTGGTTCGAGGGGAACTTCGACGCGTATGAAGAGGACAAGCGGCGTCGCTTGGGCGATGCTGCTGATCGGCCTACGGCGTTGGCGTATAAGAAGTTGACGCGTTAGTATCGATTAAGCCAACCTCGGTCCTAGGGGGTGGTGATGTCGAAAATTACTCAAACAATGGTCGCGCTGTTAGTCAGCGCTATTCTTATTGCGTATTTTGCCTCACCATACTGGGCCGCAAGTTCGCTCGAATCGGCGATTAAATCAGGAAATGCTGCGCGAATGGAAGCTGCAGTTGATTTCCCGGCTGTTCGAGAAAGTCTAAAAGCTCAGCTCAATGCTAATTTTTTGGAGATTGTATAGATTGCAAACACGCTGGCTAGCGGCGTTGGCTGGCTTTAACGATTATCGTCGCGATAGCGGCAGGAAATCCGAAAACGACAAACGCAAGAACGACCCAGCCCACGTCAAGATTTGGCTTGCCCATCCAGATCGCAATTACAACGCATACCACGGCAAACGCTCCTACAACCCTGATGGATTGCAGGAATGTTCTCGTTCGTGTCGTCACTTCGACTTCGCCGGTTCCGGCGCGGGTTTCTGCTTCGCCACCTTCTTTAGCGTCGCATCCCAGCGCGCTTCGTCCTCGTCGCATTCGAGGTCGCGCGCAGCGGCTTTGAATTTATCAAGCTGCGCGTGATGCACGGGTTCGAGAGAGGACTTCATCAGGTATCTCCAAAGCTGTCATTGGCTTCACAGCCAATCTCAGATCACCGGGCTTTCCTCCGAAATGAAAGCGCCAGCAGCCCGCTGTTCTTGCCTTTACCGCGTGCGCCGCGATTGATGGCCATGCATGAACAAGTGTTGCGGCTTGCTCGTGGCCCCGTAAATCGCCGAATCCTTTGCTGGGAAAATATGACCGAAAGCCGTTGTCGATGAAGGCGACGGCTTCGTGTGGTCGATAAGCTATTTTGCAATCTCCAGAGAGCACGATCCGCCCGTTAAATTGCTTGTAAACATCCGCCCAAGTCACGTCCGTTGTGTTTGCGCCGACAAGCTTACTGACGTGTAGGAACTCGAATCCTTGATGACCGTAGAGGGCGTTCAATACCTCCATTAGCCGTTCTGAAAGACAGCAATCCAAGGCGACCCTAGTTCGCGTCACGCCGCTAACGCTTGCTCCTCATGATTAAGCAAGTGTTCGAAGCCAACCGCCATCTTCACCTGGTCCACCGGCACATTATACCAGTCAGCGACCGCACCCATATTATTGCCTTCGGCCCGCCAAGCGCGAAACAGAATGTCGGTGGGTACGCCTCGCGGGATGATCGGCTGACCGTAGGCAATCGCCGGATCGACAAGCACGTCTGGAAACTCATGAGGTCGTGGAACCCATGTCGCCGTCAATTGGGTATTGGGATCGAACGTAAGCCCGCGCGCCAGATTGCCCTCTATGAACTCGTCAAACTCGTAATTGCGATCGACCAAGTTCCAGAGCTTTTTATCGCGGTTCTCTTTCGCTGCTGGCTTCATAATTTCCTCGACGACAACCTTCCGGCGATCATCGGTAGGGATGAAAAGGACGCCCTGCTTTAGGAGCGGCTTATCCTCGGCGAATTTTTCACGCGCGGTTTTGAGGCACTGTCGCAGTGTCTGCGGCTTGACGCCAATGTCTCGAAAATGCTCGACAAATCGAACTTCCATTAAGTCCAAAAAGCTCAGCTCTTGAGCATCGCCACGCGGTTGGTAATCGCGAACGAGCAAGGGCCCCACTTTCCGATGCGCGTAGCCGTTCAACCAGCCACGAATGCGCTGTGCATTGCCAACCTCGATCAGCCGGGCGGCATCTCGAACCGTATAGAAACCACGAGCAAGTGGGTTGACGGTTGCGATCATGCCGCCGCCAACGAGTCCCGGTAAATCAGCCGTTTTCCAGCTACGCCCCGCAAAGCCGCCAGCGTCCTGTCTGCGTCATTGCAGCCCAAAGCCTCACGGTTGTTATACCGGAACTCGAACTCGGCCAGATAGCGATGCAAGTGCTGCTCTCCGCAATGCTGATACACACCTTTCATGCCACGTTTGAAGATCGAAAAATAGCCCTCGACCGTGTTGCTGTGGACGGCGGGCAATTCATAATCGACATACTGACCGGCGCTGTGGTTGGTCGTGCCGTGCGCCGCAAAATGCTTCGGAACGCTGCGATAGATGTTGCTCTCGTCGGTCATTACAACCGCTTCACGCGCCACGTTGGCCTTCACAATCGGCATGACGGTAGCGGCGGTGACGGCATCCACAACCATCGTGCGGGCCTTGCCAGTGTCGCGGTCGATAAGCGCCAGCACCTTCATCTTGTGATGAAACGCGCGCTTTTTCGGCGCGCCCTTGATGCGACCGATGAAGGTTTCATCAACCTCGACGATGCCACCGCCGGAACCGAACGGAGCAAGGTCGCCGGAGCGCATCGCTTCACGGATGCGGTGTGCCAGAAACCACGCGCTCTTATAGGTGATTTCCAGAACGCGGTGCAGCTGGTGCGCCGACACGCCCTTCTTGCTGGCAGTCATGAGGTAGGTGGCTTGCAGCATCTTGTGGAGCGGGATGCGGGCATGCTCGAACACAGTGCCGATCTTGGCGGTGAACTGACCCTTGCAGTGACCGCAGCGCCACAGGCCTTCGCGGATGCGCTTGGCAGGGTTAGCTTTAACGCGGGTAAGGCGATCAAGCGCGCCACAGTGCGGGCATACCGTGCCGTCCGCCCAGACGATGCTTTCGAGGTGCGCGAAGGCCTTGGCTTCGTCGTGAAACTCGGGGCGGGAAAGTGCAGACATCGTAACGGCTCCTGTTGGAACCTTACCTAGCCAAGTCTAACCGTGTTTGCAAGATATATAATAGCCAATTTTTTATCTGACATGGAGAGCGATCCTAACCTAAAGGACAATCCGTTTAGGGGACTTGGTGCGGTTGTAGCGCCTGCAATGATCGATAAGTTCGTGACTACTCTCGTCACTCCAGAGAGTTTGGCTCGATTAATTAACGCGCACAGAGCCAATGACCAAGGTAAGGATCAAAACAGCGAAAATTTTTCTAAGGAAACCGAATGGGTCGATCTCGATAATTTTCAGACTCATATAACGAATTCGGCGAACTCAAAGCGTGTTACTCTCACATTTAAACGCGCAGGGTTTTTTGGCTGGAAGCTGTCTAGAATAGATCTTCCGCTTGATGGATTTGCACAAAACCTAAACCAAGCAAACGCGGCTGAAAATGATCCTGAAATCGTTGATGTTTGTGTTGGTCACTACATTGGAAGTTCCAATGACGGTTCATCGAAATTTTCGATCGATATTACAAACAGGCCGATCGAAATAAAAATTCTGTTTAGCGACTATGGAAATATCAAGGCAGTAGATCAAAAAATCGTTGATGCTGGGGTATTCGAGTTCACTGACTATGATGACAAAAGTCATTTTACCGTAAGCTGCCATGGCGACACAGTGAACGTAAAATCGCAATCGACCGAGCTTACTGCCCAGCGTTCAAACGCTCAGCTCGAAATGAGTGGAGATTGAGACAGGAGTCCCGAGCTTGGATCAAGTCCGGGCTGACGCGGCAGGATTTCGCATCCATTCGCTATTGCGATAGAACCGCTGACGGCTGACCTGCTTCAAGAGCATTCCGCTCATCAGCCTCCGACGGGGCGAAATACAGGATGGGCTGCCGCTGCGGGGTATTCGGCTATCCTGACACAAAAAAACCGGACCTTTTTTCCAATTGTGCTTTCTCGCTGGAATCGGACGCCGATTTTATGGTCGCTATCGCGGCTTATGCTCCGTCCCCCAACCCGCGGTCACAAATACCACCGTCGCATTCTCCGCCACATCGGCCGTGTGCCATGCGCCGGGCGGGTTGATGGCGTAATCGCCGACGCCCAGCGTCACCGTTTCCTTGGTGCCGTCGGCCATTTCCTGGTGGATGGTCATGCTTCCTGCGACGCAGAGGACGACTTCGGCGCCTGCGGGGTGCATTTCCCATGAGTCCCAGTTCTCGGTGAAGCTGTATAACGAGACGAGGCGGCCTTCGGCGCAGTCGTCGGGGTAGCGCGCCATATAGTCAGCGTACCATTCCATGCCGGTGAATTCGGGCTGGACCAGCGCGGTCGCGCCGAGGCCGAGGTGGATGGGGTGGGTGAACAAATTGGGCATGGTGGCTGCTCCGCTGGATCACACGAAACATCAACCTAGCCGTTTGGCTGAGCTTGTCGAAGCCCTGTCCTTCTTCTCTGCATCAACCTGAAACAGGGCAGCCCTTCGACAAGCTCAGGGAAGCGGTGAGGGGGGACTGGAGCCCAAACGAAAAGGGCCGGAGCGCTTCCGCCCCGGCCCAAATCCTGTTCGCTGGACCGCTAAGATCAGGCGGCGATTTCCGCGACATCCACCTTTACGCCCGGACCCATCGTCGAGCTGACCGCAATCTTCTTGAGGTACTTGCCTTTGGCGCCCGACGGCTTGGCCTTGACGATCGCATCGAGCAGCGCGTCGAAGTTCGCGCGGAGGTCGCCCGCAGGGAACGACGCCTTGCCGATGCCGCTGTGAATGATCCCGGCTTTTTCGACGCGGTACTCGATCTGGCCGCCCTTGGCTGCCTTCACGGCTTCACCGACGTTCATCGTGACCGTGCCGAGCTTCGGGTTCGGCATCATGCCCTTGGGGCCGAGAACCTTACCGAGGCGCCCCACGAGGCCCATCATGTCGGGCGTCGCGATGCAGCGGTCGAAGTCGATGGTGCCGCCCTGGACGATCTCGAGCAGATCTTCCGCACCGACCACGTCGGCTCCGGCTTCGCGGGCTTCATCGGCCTTGGGGCCGCGCGCGAACACGCCGACGCGAACCGTCTTGCCGGTGCCCTTGGGCAGGGTGACGACACCACGGACCATCTGGTCGGCATGACGCGGATCGACGCCCAGCGCGAGCGCGACTTCGATGGTTTCGTCGAACTTCGACGTCGCATTGGCCTTTGCCAGCGCGATCGCTTCATCCACGCCGTGCAGCTTTACCGTGTCGACGGTCTCGGCGATCTTCTTCGCCTTCTTGCTCTGGAATGTCATCGGCTCAGCCCTCCACTACTTCGAGGCCCATCGCGCGGGCGCTGCCTTCGATGATCTTGGTCGCGGCGTCGATGTCGTTCGCGTTCAGATCCTTCATCTTCAGGGTCGCGATTTCCGTGACCTTGCTGCGCGCGATCTGGCCGGCGGGAACCTTGCCCGGCTCCTTCGAACCCGACTTAAGGTTCGCGGCCTTTTTCAGCAGGAACGATGCCGGCGGCGACTTCGTCTCGAACGAAAAGCTCTTGTCGGCATAGACGGTAATCTTGGTGGGGATGGGCGTGCCCTTCTCCAGCTCAAGCGTCGACGCGTTGAACGCCTTGCAGAATTCCATGATGTTCACGCCGCGCTGACCGAGCGCCGGTCCGATCGGCGGCGCAGGC
>JBDUBD010000057.1:0-16654 GCA_040004295.1 Sphingomonadales bacterium
CGCCGGGGCACCATTGCGCGTCAACCAAAACGGCATTTTCCTGCTCGGCCCGACGATCATGGAATTCGGAACTGACGCTCAAAAAGCACGCTTCCTGACGCCAATGGCGCGCGGCGAGGTGATCTGGGCACAGGCATGGTCCGAACCCAATGCGGGATCCGACATGGCCGCGATCACCACAAAGGCGGTTCGCGATGGCGACGAATACGTAATCAGCGGACAGAAGACCTGGTCGAGCCGCGCGAGCTATGCAGATTGGGGTTTCGGCCTGTTCCGCACCGATCCTGCATCGAAGCGGCACAAGGGCTTAAGCTTCATTCTGTTCGACCTGAACACGCCCGGCGTGACGCGCCGCCCGATCCGTCAGCTGCACGGCGATCCCGGCTTTGCCGAACTGTTTTTCGACGAGGTTCGCGTTCCGGTCGAAAACCGGATCGCTGCGGAGGGTGAGGGCTGGAACGTCGCCATGGCAACGGCGGGTTTCGAACGCGGGCTGATGCTGCGGTCTCCGGCACGGTTCCAGGCCACGGCCGAGCGCCTGGTCGCGCTCTTTCGCAAGCATGCGGACACGGCGTCTCCAGCGCTCCGCGAGCAGGTGGCGCAGGCGTGGATGGATGCGCAGGCCTATGCCTACAACACCTATGCCGTCGCTTCGAAGATCATGGCGGGCGGTCACATCGGACCGGAAGCGAGCCTCAACAAGATTTTCTGGTCGGAGCTCGATCGTGCAATGCACCGCGCGGCAATGCAGTTGCTGGGCGCGGCATCCGAATTGCGCAAATATGCCGATGGCGCGCTCAATGCCTGGCTTGAAGGCTATATCTTTTCATTGTCCGGGCCGATCTACGCCGGGTCCAACGAGATCCAGCGCAACATCATCGCCGAGCGTTTGCTCGGTCTGCCGAAGTAGCGCCGCGATGGATGTAACGATCAGCGAGGACCAGGCGAAACTGGCGGATACCGTTCGGGATTACCTGACTGGTGTCCACGGCCCCGCGCAGCTGCGTTTGCTGGATGCGGAACCCGACAAACGTTCGGACGACGTCTGGCGCGGACTTGTGGAAATGGGCCTGACCGCATTGCTCGTTCCAGAGGCGCAGGGGGGGCTGGGGCTGTCGTTGCTCGACGGCGTACTGATCGCGACCGAGCTGGGACGTGCCGCAGTTGCCGAACCGGTTGTCGATACCGCACTTATTGCGGTGCCACTGCTTGCACAAGCGGGCGGTCATGAGCATCTGCTCGAAGAAATTGCAGCGGGCACATCGAAAGTCGCCCTTCAACATCCGGTCAATCCCTGGGTCGCCGATCTGGATGCGGCACATCATCTGCTTTCGGCGCGGGACGATGCGCTGTTGCTGAGGAAGCGCCAGGGGACGATCGAAATGCTGGAGAGCGTCGATCCGTTGCGCCGCCTGTTCGCGTGTGTAGCACCCGCAGGAGAGGTCGTCGGTTCGGCTGATGCGCTGCTCTCACATGCGGCGTTGATGACGGCGGCACAGCTTGTCGGCGTCGCCGAGGCTATGTTGGCGATCAGTACCGATTATGCTGGTACACGCACCCAATTCGGCCAGCCGATCGGCAGTTTTCAGGCGATCAAGCATCATTTGGCGAGTGCTGCCGTGAAGATAGCATTCGCCCGGCCGGTGCTTCACCGCGCTGCGGTCGCGCTGGATACGGGCGATGTGCATGCGGCGATCCACATCAGTCACGCTAAACTAGCGGCATCGGATGCGGCATGGTCGATGAGCGAGACCGCCATCCAGGTCCATGGCGCCATGGGCTATACCTATGAGGTCGACCTGCATTTCTGGATGAAACGCGCCTGGGCGCTTTCCGGCGCCTGGGGCGACCGTTCGTTCCACTTTGGCCGCGTCGATGCGGCGATCATCGGCGGGACGATGCCCATCGGCCCCGGCCACACATTCGGCTGAGATAGATAGATGACACAGGCCTATATCGTCGACGCGATCCGGACCCCCACCGGCAAGAAGAAGGGCAGCCTTGCAGACATGCACCCTGCCGATCTGGGTGCGCATGTCATTCGTGGTATTGTCGATCGGGGCGGCTTCGATCCGTTGGCCGTCGATGATGTCGTCTGGGGATGTGTCGATGCGATCGGCCCGCAGGCGGGCAATATCGGTCGAAGCTGCTGGCTGGCCGCAAAGCTGCCCGAAGCGGTTCCCGGCGTCACGATCGACCGGCAATGCGGATCGTCGCAGCAGGCCATCCATTTCGCCGCACAGGGCGTGATGAGCGGTACGCAGGATCTCGTGCTGGCGGGTGGGGTGCAGAACATGAACGCCATCCCGATCTCTGGCGCCATGTACGCCGGGCAAGCTTACGGGTTCGATACGCCGTTTTCGTCCTCGCCCGCCTGGCACGCGCGCTATGGCGATGAGGAGGTCAACCAGATCTACGCCGCCGAAAAGATCGCCACGACCTGGGGCATCAGCCGCGCAGACATGGAGGCGTACGCACTGGAGAGCAATCTGCGCGCCGAGAACGCGATCGACGGGGGGCGGTTCGATCGCGAGATTTTACCGGTCGGTGCATTCGCCATGGACGAAACCGTCCGGCGTGGCTCGACGCTTGAGCGTATGGCGACGCTCAATCCGGTCCGCGAAGGCGGTTCGATTACTGCCGGTGTATCGAGCCAGATCGCCGATGCGGCCGCCGCCGTGCTGATCGCCAGCGAGCAGGCAATCAAGGATCACGGTCTGACCCCACGTGCGCGCATCCATCATTTGACGGTGAGGGGCGACAGCCCGATCTTCATGCTCACCGCGCCGATCGCTGCGACGCGCTACGCGCTGAACAAGGCGGGTATGAAGCTGGCCGATATCGACCTGATCGAGATCAACGAGGCCTTCGCCAGTGTGGTCCTCGCCTGGGCGAAGGAGCTTGATACTGATCTGTCCCGCGTCAACGTCAACGGCGGGGCGATTGCGCTGGGACACCCGTTGGGCGCGACAGGGGCGAAGCTGATGACGACGCTGCTCCACGAGCTTGAACGCACCGACAAGCGTTGGGGACTTCAGACGATGTGCGAGGGTGGCGGCCTTGCCAACGTCACCATCATCGAGAGGCTCTGACATGGGGATTTGTCAGGGGCGGACTGTCATCATCACCGGCGCGGCGCGCGGTCTGGGTCGTGCCTATGCGCTCGCTTTCGCGGCGGAAGGCGCCAATGTCGTAGTCAACGATATCGGCACGAGCCTGGCCGGGGAGGGCCGGGATACATCGGCTGCCGACAGCGTGGTTACCGAAATCGCGGTAGCTGGTGGCAGTGCCATCGCGAACTATGAAGACATTACCGACTGGGACGCTGCCAAACGCATCATCGACGCGGCTGTGGACGCGTTCGGTGACCTGCACGTCCTCGTCAACAATGCCGGGATCGTGCGTGATCGCATGTTCGTGTCAGCGACGCCGGAGGAATGGGACGCAACGATGCACGTGCATCTGCGAGGGCATTTTTGTCTCAGCCGTCATGCCGTCGATTACTGGCGCAGGCAGCAAAAGGCCGGGCGCAGCGTCGATGCGCGGATCATCAACACGACGAGCGGCGCGGGACTGCAGGGCTCGATCGCACAGGCCGCCTATTCGACGGCCAAGGGGGGTATCGCGGCGCTGACGCTTGTTCAGGCAGCCGAACTCGGTCGTTACGGCATTACCGCCAATGCGTTGGCACCTGCCGCGCGGACCCGCATGACCGAGCAGGCATTTGCCGACAAGATGACATCAGTCGACAGCGGCTTCGACGTGCAGGATCCGGCGAATATCGCGCCGACTGTCGTCTGGCTCGGGTCGGAACAGTCGCGCCACGTGACCGGCTGTGTATTCGAACTGGAGGGCGGCCGTATCACGATCGAGGACGGGTGGCGGCTCGGCCCCACGATCGATCATGGTCGCCAATGGAGGCCTAGCGAGGTCGGCGAGGCAGTCGATGGCTTGCTCGCGGCACGCATTGCGCCACGTCCGGTGTGGGGTAGCTGACGTGCATTTCGCCTTCACCAACGAACAGGCGATGATTGCCGCGACAGTGCGGGCGTTCTTTGCAACGCACGCGGCGAGCGAACGCACCCGCGCAGCAATGTCTGGCGATGGCATCGACCACGAACTGTGGTCCGGCTTCACGAAAGAATCGGGGCTGGCTGGCGTTGCAATACCCGAGGACTTCGGCGGCGCCGGGTTGGGGATGGTCGAACTCGCTATCGTGGCCGAGGCCGCCGGCGGTATGGTGGCGGCATTTCCGCTACTGGCCAGCATCGGTTTTTGTACGCCGGCCATACTGGCGGGTGGAACCGCCGAACAACGCCAATCCTTGCTCCCACCACTGGTGTCCGGCGCCATGGTGGCCAGCTTTTCGCTTTCAGACGAGATTTCGTACGTAAACGGACGGGTTAGTGGAATGGCATCGTATGTGCCACATGGCGAGGCAGCGGATATCTTTATCCTCGTGACAGATGGCGGTCCGGGGGTCGTGCGGCGCGAAGCGACAGGGGTGACCATTACGCCCCAAGTAACGATGGACCAGACGCGCCCCCTGGCGCGCATCGATTTCGACGCGGTCGAATTCGCACTTCTTGACGATGGTCCGTCTGCCCTGAGCGCGGCGCTCGCCACCAGTTGGCTCGTTATCGCGGCAGATGCGCTAGGCGGTGCTCAGGCATGTCTCGACCGGACAGTTGCCTATGCGAGGGAGCGGATTCAGTTCGGACGCGCCATCGGCAGTTTTCAGGCAGTAAAGCATCGGCTTGCCGATATGATGGTTGAGGTCGAACAGGCGCGATCCGCCGTATATTGGGCTGCCTGCGCGATGGACGAGCTGTCCGCCGAAGCGCCGCTCGCGGTGCATGCTGCCAAGGCCTTCGCATGCGATACCTACAGCCGGTGTGCGGGGGAGATGATCCAGCTGCACGGTGGCATCGGCTTCACCTGGGAACATGACGCACACCTGTTCCTGAAGCGCGCAAGGTCGAACCATGATCTGCTCGGCACCCCGGACTGGCACCGCGAACAGGTTGCCGTTCTAGCAGGACTGGATGACGCGGCATGAGGCTCGGTTTCTCGGCAAGCGAAGAGGCGTTTCGCGCTCGGGCCGCGACGTGGCTGGGAGCGGAGATGGCCGGGGACTTCGCCGACCTGCGAGGTCTGACCGGGCTGACCGCGAGTCCCGACCGCCGCCGCGCCTGGGAGCGGCGGTTGGGCGAGGCGGGGTGGAGTTGCATCGGCTGGCCGAAAGCATACAGCGGGCAGAACGCGAGCCTTGTCGAACAGGTCATCTTTGCCGAGGAATATGCGCGTGTGGGCGCGCCTCCACGTCTCAATCACATTGGTGTCGAGCTGGTCGGGCCGACGATATTGGCGTTCGGGACGGAGGCACAAAAGGCGCGTTTCCTGCCCGCCATCGCTGCCGGTGCAGACATCTGGTGCCAAGGCTATTCCGAACCCAATGCGGGATCGGACCTCGCTAATGTGCGTATGCGGGCGTGGCGTGAGGGCAGTGATTGGGTCGTTGAAGGCCAAAAGGTCTGGACGAGCCTCGCGCAGTTTTCCGACTGGATTTTTGTGATCGCGCGGAGCGAGGAAGGGTCGAAAGGCCCCGACGGCCTTTCCTTCCTGCTGCTGCCGATGGACCAGCCCGGTGTGACAGTCCGGCCTATCCGCCAGATTACGGGAGATGCCGAGTTCAACGAAACGTTCTTCGATTCCGCTCGAACAGACGCGGACAACATTATTGGTTCGCCCGGCAAGGGCTGGAAAGTCGCAACAGCTTTACTGGAGTTCGAACGCGGCATCTCGACGCTTGCCCAGCAGATGGGGTTCCGCAACGAGCTGGACGCCATCATCCGCGCCGCCCGTGCCAATGGGGAGGCGCACAATCCGCTGATCCGCCAACGAATCGCCAAGGCAGAGATAGGGCTTCGCCTGATGCGCTATGGCGCATTGCGCATGCTGAGCGAGGCGGAGTCCGGATCGCTGAGCCCGGCGGCGTTGACCTACAAGATCCAATGGGCGACTTGGCGGCGCGATCTGGGGGACCTGGCGATGGATGTGGTCGGGATGCAGGGCGCGACGGCGGATGGTGACGGATATGCCTTCCCCGCGCTGCCCAATCTGTTTCTCTATAGCCGGGCCGATACGATCTACGGCGGCACCAACGAAATCCAGCGCAATATCATCGCAGAGCGGGCGCTTGGCCTGCCGCGCGAACCCCGCGGCAATATGCGATAAAAGGAGGCCATCGTGCCCAATAAGGCGCCGGATTACCCCAAGCCTTCAGGGCTGCTTGCGGGCAAAACGATCGTGATCACCGCGGCGGCCGGAAGCGGTATCGGCGGTGCGGTGGCGCAGCGGGCGGCGGAAGAGGGGGCCGAACTCTTCCTGTCGGACATGCACGTGCGCCGTTTGGATGAAACGGCTGACAGGATCGCGGCAAAGGGATTTGTCCGACCCGGAACGCTTGTTTGTGATGTCACGAACGAGGGGCAAGTCCAAGCGCTGGTTGCGGCGGCGATCGGTCGCATGGGACGTGTCGATATTCTGATCAACAACGCCGGGCTCGGTGGAGCAGCAGCCGTCGTCGATATGACCGACGATCAATGGTCGCGTGTTCTGGATGTGACGCTCACAAGCGTCTTTCGCATGACGCGCGCCATCCTGCCCCACATGTACGAACGCGGTGCCGGCGTCATCGTCAACAATGCCTCGGTCCTTGGCTGGCGCGCGCAAAAGCTGCAGGCTCATTATGCCGCAGCAAAGGCTGGGGTCATGGCATTTACCCGGTGTTCCGCTGTCGAAGCAGCGGAGCATGGCGTACGGATCAATGCGGTTGCGCCGAGTCTGGCCATGCACGCCGCGCTGGACAAGGTCACCCCGCCAGGTCTGTTGGAGGAACTGACGCAAAGGGAAGCCTTCGGTCGCTATGCCGAACCGTGGGAAGTCGCCAACATCATGCTGTTCCTTGCCAGCGACCTGTCATCGTACATGACCGGAGAGATCGTTTCCGTTTCGAGTCAGCAAGCTTGAGCGCCCGCGTCTACGAGAGTCCCGCCGCGCTATTAAAGGCTGTCGGAGACGTTTATCCGCCGACTGAATGGGTGGCGATCGCACAGGATCGGGTCGATATGTTCGCGCAGGCGACCGACGATCATCAATGGATCCATATCGACCCTGACCGCGCCAGGGCCGGCCCTTTTGGTGGGACGATCGCGCATGGCTATCTGACACTCAGCCTGGTCAATCGTTTCCTGCCGGAACTGATCGAGGTTCGTGCCGTGGCGATGGGAGTCAACGTCGGTGTGGACCGGCTGCGCTTCCTGTCCCCCGTCAGGGTCGGCTCCCGCATCCGGGGACACGGCGAACTCGTTGCATGCGAGGATGCCGGGAACAGTGTACGCGCCGTTGTTCGCGTCACCGTCGAGATCGAAGGTGAGCAAAAGCCCGCCTGTATCGTCGATACCATCAGCAGATTTTATCCGGAGGCCTCCTAAGTTTGGCTTTGTGCGCAATTCCCTCACCAAATGGTGATTGTTGCGCATGGTCAAGCGTCCGACACAGCCTTCAGCGGCGTTCTGCTTCCAAAGGCAGAAAAGACCGAAGGAGAAGGTATGCGGGATTTGATGGAGGGCGTGTTGTCGCGTTCCACAACAATATCGGAAAGTCTACAGGTATCGGACCAAGTGCACCAGCGCGGCCGATCGTTCCGACCCCATGCTCGCGCGATAATTCAAAACATAATTTAGGGGATGGTGACCATGAAAATCGCAAACAGGATAGCGCTGACGCTGTTGGCCTCGACAGCGATGTCGGGAACGGCTTTCGCGCAGACGGCAACTTCCCAGCCACAGGTGGATGCGCAGGATAGCGAGGGAGAGATCGTCGTTACGGCGCAGCGCCGCGAGGAACGGCTGATCGATGTGCCGATCGCCGTGTCCGCCGTAAATACCGCAGCGCTCGAGCGTGCCAACGTCCAGAGTGTGGCCAATATCGAGTCACTCGTCCCGAACATCCAGATCAACCAGACGCCGGGCAACAGCTTCAGTCCGCTGATCTCGATCCGTGGTCTTGCGCCGTCGGCCGATACCAGCCTCGCGCGCGATCAGCCGGTCGGCATCTACATCGATGGTGTCCCCGTGGCGAAATCGACCGGTGCAGCGTTCGATACAGTCGACCTCGAGCGCATCGAAGTCCTGCGCGGACCCCAGGGAACGCTTTACGGCAAGAACACGATCGGCGGCGCCGTTAACCTGGTCACAAAGGCGCCGACAGGCGAATTCGGTGGTCAGATATATCTCAGCGCTGGGGAGTGGGGACGCTTTGCGCGCAAGGTCAGCGTCAACCTCCCGGACATCAGCGGCTTCAAGATCAAACTTGCCTATTCGGGCACGACCACCGGCGGTTACTGGCGCAACGCCGCGACCGGCAAGGACTGGAACAGCGGCGATCTGGAAGCGGGTCGGGTCGATATCCTGTACGACAACGGCGGCCCGTTCACTGCCCGGTATTCCTACGACATCAGCAATTCGGAAGCGACGCCGGTCATATTAGCAATCAATTCTGTCGCATCCACGTTTCCTGCGGCGCTTCTGTCACGGACGACGGGGCGGGTCTTTACCAATCGTCCGGGTCGCGACGATGTCAGCGCCGACAGTGCGTTGCAGAGCAATTTTCAAACGACCGGCCATTCACTGACGTTGAACTATGACCTCGGGTCGGGTGCACTTGGTGATGTCTCGCTCAAATCGATTACGGCGCGTCGTACGCTGGAGACACGCAGCCAGAGCGATTTCGACGGAACGCCGAGCGATCTCGTCAGATTTATTCTGAACAATGACTACAATGCGTTCTCCCAGGAATTCCAGATTCTGGGCACCGCAAGCGAATTCAGGTACACGCTCGGTGGGTTCTATCTCAAAGACCGCTACGACGTTTACAACCCGCGCTGGAACTTCCAGCTCGGCGGCAACCGCTTCGATCTCAGCCAGCGCGGAGGCGGCAGCCGCTCGCTTGCGGGTTATGGTCAGTTCACCTGGACGCCCGGGTTCCTTGACCGCAAACTCGATATCTCGGTCGGCCTTCGCTACACCGACGAACGCAAGACTGCCGAAGAACTGTTCCTGGCGAATACGAACTACGCAGCAAATCCGGCGGCGCCACTGTCAGGCGTTTTCCAGCGCGACGCTGCGGGTAACCCGATCACGCGCAGCGGACAGCCCGCTGCCGGAGCACGACCGGGTGCCGGGGGCATCGGCCCTTCGGACCTGATCCCGATCAGTCGCAGCGACACTTTCAATCAGTTCAACCCCGAGTTCAATCTCGTCTACAAGCTTCGGCAGAACTGGACGGTCTATGGCCGCATTGCGACCGGGTTCAAATCGGGGGGCATCAACGACACGGCGTCCACCAACTCGGCCTTCAACACGCCATACTCGCCGGAAGATCTGCTTTCCTTCGAAATCGGGACGAAGTTCTCGAGTCCCGATCGCCGGATCAACCTGAGCGTCGCCGGCTATCACAGCATTTATCGTAATTTCCAGGCCGGTGTCTTTGTGCCGGCGCTGGTGACGACCAACATCATCAACGCAGGCAAGGCCAAATTCACTGGCGTCGAGGTCGAGGGTAGCATTCGTCCGATCGATCAGCTGACGATCAACTTCGGCGGTGGCTATCTCGATGCGCGCTATACCGATTTCGTGCTGCCTGACGGTACGAATGTGACGGCGACGTATAAAATTCCGCTGGCGCCGGAATGGAATTACCTGATCGGCGGCGTGCTGCGGTTACCCGTCGGCGGGGCGATGCTGGAAACCAGCGCCAACTGGTCTTGGCGCAGCAAGCAATGGGGCACGATTACGCCGGACGAACTTGCCGCGCGCAAGGCCTATGGCACGCTGGAAGGACGAATCGCACTGACCAACATCCAGTTGGGGCGCGGCAACAAGCTGGAAGTCGCCGTGTTCGGGCGTAACCTGACCGATACCGAGTATTGGAACAGCGGAATCAATCTTGGTGTGCTGGCGGTGCGGCAATGGGCCGATCCGCGCAGCTTCGGCGCGGAAGCACGTATCCGCTTCTGATTTCGACAGGCGCGACAGGCATGAAAGAATCCGGCCTGTCGCGCGTCGCCTATGCGATTCTGTTCACGGTGACGCTGGCCACGGCGGTCGGTAATTTGGGGCTGGTCGCCGTGATGCCCGCGATCGGTCGCGCGCTCAAAATTCCTGACGCACTGGTCGCCTGCATCTTCTCGCTTTCGGCGCTCGCCTATGCCTTCACGGCACCAGTCTGGGCATCGGTTTCAGATCGACGCGGTCGCAAGCCGATGATCCTGCTCGGTCTTGCCGGGTTTGGCGGATCGATGATCGGATGCGGGTTCGTGGTCCTGGCCGGTATGCATCAACTGGCCACCGGTATCGCGCTGGGGATTGCCTTCGCCGTCATCCGGTCCAGCTACGGATTGTTCGGCTCTGCTGCGGGGACCGCATCACAAGCCTATATTGCCGACCACAGTCACGGACATGCGCGAGTGCGCGCGCTGTCGGGCCTTGCCGGGGCGCTGAGCATCGGCACGATCATCGGACCTGCACTGTCACCCCTGCTGATCATCGAACCCATGGGCCTAGCTGGACCGATGTTCATCTTCGGCCTGTTCGCCGCCATCCTGTTCTGTCTCGTCACATTCTGTCTTTCGTCGGGAAAAGGCATATCGGCGACGCCCGCCTCTGGCAGTCCCCCATCGAAACTCTGGCACGACCCGGTCCTTCGCCGCCTTATGATCCAGGGGCTGACGGTCGCCTCGGCACAGGCGGTGAATACCTACACGCTCGGCTTCGCAATCCTCGATTCAACGCACCGTCCCCCGACGCAGGCGCAGTCGCTGATCGGGATCGCCATGTCGATCGGCGCGGCCAGCGGCCTGGTGGCGCAGCTTGGCCTTGTGAATATTCTGAAGCCATCCCCGGCGGCGATGTTGCGCTGGGGCGTCCTTCTTGTCGCGGTTGGCAATGGCTTGATTATTGCGGTGGGCGGCATCCCCGTTCTGCTGGCCGGCTTTGCCATTGCCTGCTTCGGCTATGGTCTGGCCCGCCCGGGATTTTCGGCGGGCTTGTCGCTCGCAGTCGGTGCCGACCGGCAGGGCGCCGTGGCCGGCGCCGTCAATGCGATTGCCGGTGCATCGATCGCCTTGCCCCCGATCATCGCGATTGCTTGCTACCAGCTTTGGTGGGGTGCGCCCTTCTTCATTGCGGCGGCAGGATGCGCTTTCGTATTCGTGGACATCGTCAGGAAACGGCCCCCAGTGTTTCCTGTGAGCGACTGACCGTTCACGCTCCAATCCTTGTTCTCCCCCTCCGCTGCGCCCAAAACCGGGGCCAACGACTGCGGTCCCGCCGCTGCAAAAAATTGGAGAGTAAGAATGGACCGCTATCTCGTCATTTCGTCCGACGGCCATGTCGGACTGCCTCCGGAGCAGTATCGCAACTACCTGGAAGCGCGCCATCACGCAGTTTTCGACGAGATGCTCGCAAAGGAGATCAAGGCGCGCGAGGAGCGAGAAAAGCTGTTCCTGATCAACGATTTCAACACGAAATGGCGGGCCAAGGTCGGTGATGGCCTGGAGGGCGCATGGGACGGTCGCATTCGCAACCGTGTGCTGGACCATGACGGTGTTGCGGCGGAAATCCTGTTCCCCGACGGCATTACCGAACGTAACGCGCCGCCCTTCGGCGCTGATGTCGGCCTGAAGCCGAATGCCTCGACGCCGGAGCTGCAATGGGCAGGAGCTCGTGCCCACAACCGTTGGCTGGCGGAGTTCTGTGCGGAGGATCCGCATCGCAGGCTTGGCCTGGCCGTCGTGCCCGCGCTGTTCGACATCGACGAGACGATCAAGGAGATTCACTGGGCCAAGAAGAACGGCATGAAGGGCGTGTTCTTCCCGGCGATTACCGACAAATATGCAATGTACAACCACACCAAATATTACCCGGTGTGGGAGCTGTTGCAGGAATACAAAATGCCGCTGCATTTCCATTCGGGCGGCTCGCCGGAATACGACATGACGCAGCCGGGGTGGATCGGCACCTATCTGTGCGAATATGCGTTCTGGATGACGCGTCCGCTGTGGTCGATGACGTTTGGCGGCGTGTTCGAGGAATATCCCGACCTGAAGGTCATGTTCACCGAGGCGGGCGGGGAATTCTGGTTCCCGTGGATGCTCGAACTCATGGATATCCGTGCGTCGGCCAAGCACACCTCGGGCAAGCTCGGCGACTATAATGCTAACATGACGATGAAGCCGAGCGAGTATTTCCGCCGCAACATCTACGTCGGATGCTCGGCATTGCCCGATGAGGAAACGACCGAATCCTATTACAAGATCGGTATCGAGCGCATCCTGTGGGGCACCGACTATCCGCATCCCGAAGGCACATGGCCAGCCACATTGGAAAAGATGATCCTCAGCCTCGGTGGATTGCCCGAAAACGACATCCAGATGATGCTCGGCGGCAATGCGCTCGACGCCTATGATGTCGATGCCGATGCACTATGGTCGATCGCGTCGAAGATCGGGCCGCGCAAGGATGCCTTCTTCAAGCAGGCGGCCGAATAGACGCCGATTTTCCTCGCTGATGCTTCCCTCCGATGCTGCCGCCTGCCAATAGTGGTATGCAACGGAGGGAGATGCGGATGTCCGCCTGGCGGGGTATCGACGAGTTCCTCGCAGTAGTGGGGGCGGGCAGCTTTACCGCAGCCGCCGAACAGCTCGGCGTGTCGAAATCCTTCATCAGCAAGCTGGTCAACGAGTTGGAGGAGCGCGTTGGCACACAGCTGATCGTGCGGACGACACGGCGTTTGTCGCTGACGGCGGCAGGCGAGGTCTTCTACGAACGCTGCCGTGCGATGCGTGACGACCTGACCAGCGTCGAACGTACGATGGCGCAGTTCCAGTCGCGACCCATGGGGCGGCTGCGCATCGGCCTTTCCGACACGTTCGGATCCGATTTCATGTCAGCGCTGCTGGCCGATTTCAGCGCAATGCATCCCGATATCGCGATCGAGGCAATCGCCTATTTGCGGGAGAGCGAGTTGATCGCCGAGACGTTCGACATCATCGTTCGCTATGGGCAGCTCGACAACTCGTCGCAGCGGGCCCGGCTGTTCGGCTATCTGTCCTATTGCCTGTGCGCATCGCCAGAATATGTCGCGGAACATGGCTGGCCGAAATCGATAACCGATTTGTCCAACCACTCTTGCCTGACCGACCAGACCGGACAGTATCATTTCAACGACGATGTGCAGGTCCGCGTTTCCGGCAAATGGACGAGCAACAGCGGCGTCGCGCTGCGCTGGGCGGCACGGCGCGGACTGGGACTGGCCCATCTGCCGATCAGCGTGATCCGCACCGACCTGGTCGAAGGGCGTATCATCGCAATGAAGGACGACTGGACCTTCCACGACAAGGAAGTGCGCGCCGTTTTTCCGCCGGGTATTTTGCCCGCTGCAACCCGCGCGTTCATCGACTATCTGACCAGTCACTTCACGCGCACGCGGATCAGGCCGTCGATGGTCGCGCGGCTTTCCCCGGGTGAAAAATCTACCCCACCTTCGCCGCAGGAAACGGCGTCCGATTGACAGCGTGACGTGAACAGTCCGTCGCCTCACACGGGCTTTCCAAGCATCGATTAGCAGCTAGGATCGCCGAATAAGCTTCAGCGCAAAAGTGCGGGCGAGGGTGAGGATATTTATGCCGCAGGCCGAACGATTTCCGATGGACATACCCTTCGGCTGGTTCTTCGTTTCCTATGTTGATGAACTTGCGATCGGCGATGTCCGTCCGCTCCACTATTTCGGTCGCGATCTGGTGCTGTTCCGCAACGAGAATGGTGAGGCGGGCCTTCTCGATGCCTATTGTCCTCATCTGGGCGCCCATCTGGGCCATGGGGGCGTCGTAGAGGGCGACAGTATTCGCTGCCCGTTCCACGCGTGGTCATTCCGTCCAAACGGCTTCTGCTCCGGCATTCCCTATGCGCGCGCTATGCCGCCGATCGCCAAGCGGGCGCCGATTGCCCGACCCTATCCGGTTGTCGAAGCGAATGGAGTCGTCTGGGCCTGGTATCATCCCGCCGGCGTCGAACCGATGTTCGATGTGCAGGTCATCCCCGAATTTACCGAACCCGGCTGGGCGCCTCAGGTTCGCCGCGAATGGCGTTTCGCTAGCAATCCGCAGGAGATTGCGGAGAATGGCGTCGATGTCGCCCACTTCGAATATGTACACCGGCTGGAATCGGTGCCCGAAGGAAAGACGACCTATACGGGCCACACCCGCCGGTCGGAGGCCAATGGCGAACGCAATGTCACTTTCCCCGACGGCACGCAAAAGATCGTCCCGACCAGTGTGTGCACCGTGCAAAACGGCGCCGGTCAGAAGACGACGTATCTGAGCGCGCTCAACACCCTTGCGCTGCAAGTCCTTGCGACGCCGGTCGAGGCCGATCAGGTCGAGCTGCGCTTCTGCTTCACCCATCCTGTCGTCGAACCCGGTTCTTTCCAGGAAAAGGCATTGCAGGCTGCAATCGCGGGAACGTGCGGCCAGACGGGTGTCGAGGGCGACATTCCCATCTGGGACAAGAAGATTCACCGGACACAACCGCTGCTGTGCGACAGCGACGGTCCGATCCTGCGCTTCCGGCGCTATTTCGAACAGTTCTACGCCGATCCGACCGAGCCGCACAGTCTCGCGGCGGAATAGTCGACGCCGCGCTGGCGGCCGATCGACGCAAATTACGAAACCCAACGCTGTCGGGCAGGTGTTCGGCGGCAAGAATGGAGTATGGCTATGTCACGTCTGCGCTACATCAAGGGGGCCTCGCCGACGCGCGCGGCCGGTGGCCTCAACAACACGGTGCGCTCGGTTCGCGCGACGTATGAAACCGACCCCGCCGTCTACGCGGCGATGCTGCCGCGTCCACTCGAGGCGATCGACCGCCCCGAAGTGTTCGTCCAGCTCGCGCACGTGGCGATGCATGTTACGCCGGAGCGCACGATCGAGATCGGCGCGCTCACCATGGGCATCATGTGCAGCTTCGAAGGCACGCTCGGCGCCTATTGCTTCCATATGGCGATGGAAGGCGAGTCCGTCGTGACCAGCGGTCGCGAGCGTTTCGGCGAGCCGAAGAAGGTTGCCGAGACCAGCTTCGAAAAGAACGGCGACCACATTCGCGCGACCTGTACGCGGCATGGCATTACCTATTTCACGGTCGAGGGCACGATCGGCCAGGCCAATGAGAATCCCCGCCAGTTCGAAGAATATCTCTATTGCTACAAGGGGTTGCAGGGCATTCAGGATCCTGCGACATTCGACGGCGACGTCTTTCTGACACGTCTGAACTGGAAGCGGAACTACAGCGAACGGCGCAGCATGGACGGACGCATCACGCTGGCCGAATCCGCCTATGATCCCCTTATCGACATTCCGGTTCGCCGGCTGGTGAACATGGAATATGTCGAAGGCTCAACCGTCACCGGCGGCCAGATCCTGCGCACCGTTCCGGGCGAATGGATCGCCGACCAGTGGGTCGGACGTTACGACGACCCTGCCAATGCCGGTGTCGAAATCGCCGAACTCGAAGAGCTTGCCGCCTGATGCAGGATCTGCGGAACAAGGTGGCAGTGATCACCGGCGGCGCCAGCGGCGTCGGTCGGGCGATCGGCACATTGCTGGCCCGTGAAGGCGCGAAAGTCGTTCTTGCCGATATCGACCAAGCCCGTCTCGACCAGACGGCCGCCGAGATAACGCCGGAGGGTGGCACGGTCGTCGGCATGACCGTGGACGTAACCAAGGAAACCTCGGTCGAGGCTCTCGCGGAGCAGGTTTATGCCCGCTTCGGCACAACGCACATTCTGTTCAACAATGCCGGTGTCGGCCTTGGCGAGGCGAAAAAGAACATCTGGACGCTGGGCCTCAACGACTGGCGGTGGGGCATCGATGTCAACGTGCTGGGCGTGGTGCACGGCATCAATTCGTTCGTGCCCCGCATGCTGGCGGGCGGAGAGGAGGGTGTCGTCATCAACACAAGTTCCACTAACGGGGGGCTCCGCTCGCTTCCCAATACGCCGATCTATGCCGCGACCAAGGCGGCGGTAACCAGCATCTCCGAAGTGCTGTACCAACAGCTATTGCGCGAAGGCGGAAAGGTGCGGGCGGCGGTTCTGTTTCCCGGCCCGAATACTGTGAACACATCGATCATGGCGTCACGCCTGGTTCGTCCCGCCGATTACAAGGGGACGGAACCGGAAGAACCTGTCGCGTACCGCACGATGCAGGAACTAGTGCAGACGACCGGGCTCAACCTGGCGTTGACCGAACCCGAAGAAGTAGCCGAATTCGCGGTGGCCGGGGTTCGTGCCGGTCGTTTCTGGCTTTTGCCCGAAAGCGAACATGGCGATCAAATGATCCGCTTGCGGACGGATGGACTGCTCGCGCGGGCCGACCCCGTTTCCGCCTGGTAAGAAAGAGAGAACGCACCACTCATGTCAACGACCATTGCCGCGGACACCGCGCCTCCTGTTCAGGCCAGAACGGGGGGCATGTATCGCTGGTACGTGGTCATCGTCCTGTTCATCGCCTATAGTTTCAGCGCCATCGACGCGC
>JBDUBD010000058.1:0-16334 GCA_040004295.1 Sphingomonadales bacterium
AAGCCGTAATTGGCCGGATAGCGCATCGGCGTGTGCAGGATGCGATCGACGAACAGGGCACCCGATGCCTTGTCGAATTCGTACTTCACCGGCTCTCCGCCGCTGGGCACTTCGATAACGACGTTGAGCGAATTGGGCGGATCGTCGCCAACGGGGATCAGGTCGATTCTCATGGAGAGTGGCCCTAGCGCGCGACTATTACCAACCCAAGAAAATTCCGCACTGCACAATTCTTTTCGTCATTCTCGAGGGTGGGGAACTCAGCGCGGCACCAGCAGCTTGTCGAGCGGCCCGTCCGGCGCTCCGGCCGCCTTTTCGAAACGCGGGTAGAGCAAGCCGCCGTTCCACTGGACATTGACGTCGCGGACCAGTGTGTCGGTCCTGGTCGTCAGGCGGATTGGCGCGTTGCCGCCTTTTGCTGCGGTGATAGCGGCCTTCAGCACCTCTTCGGTATAGGGCGTTCCGTTCACCGCAATGATTTCAGGCCCAACGGTCATCCCCGCCTTGAACGCCGGCCCGTCCCACTGGACCAGCGTGATCTTTGCCTTGGCGATGGTCATCCCGAGCGAATAGCTGAGGTCCAGGTTCTTGGCCGATTTCATCGCGCGCGTCGCGGCGTTGGTCGGCGTGTCGGTATAGACCAATTTATACCCGCTGCGCTCGAACCCGCCGAGCGGTGCGCCCTTGTTCTTCTCGGTCAGCCGCGCGGTCAGGAAGGCGTTCCAGTCATAGGGCATGACGGTATTCAGCGTCGCGACGACATCGTTGAAAGTGTAGGTCACCTGTCCCCAGTCGCCGTCGTTGATGCCAAAGAACGCGCGGGCGAAATCGTCCATGCCCTTGGCGCCCCTGGTCCCTTCGCGGATGATTGCGTCGGCCTCTGTCCAGATCAGCAGCCCTTCGTTGTAATAATCCTCGCTGCGCTGATTGCTCAGCCAGCCCTTCGGTCGGCGCTGCGCGATGACGGGATCGTTCGTCGTATCGTCAAGGCTCCGCCACGTCCGCGCGGGACGGTTGTCGAGGATCGCGGCGATGCCGGCCAGCTTGTCGAGCACGTCCTGCTTCGACGACAGGCCGGAACGCGCCTCCAGCACATAGCCCCAGAATTGCGTCTGCCCCTCATACACCCACAGCAACGATCCGCGCATCGGCATGTGGTAGTCCGGCGTCCACAAATCCGCCGGACGCCGGAACTTGCCGTTCCAGCTGTGCGTGAACTCGTGCGGCAGCAGATTGTGGCTCTGCAGGCTCGCTGCCCAGTCGGTGTGATAGCCCGGCTCGCTGCGGTTTTCGGATGAGCGTTGATGTTCCAGTCCGATACTGCCCATCCTGTCGCTGATCGCGTGAAGGAAGTCGTAATGGTCGAAGTGTTGCGCACCGAACAGCTTGACCGCCTGATCGATCAGGTTGCGGTGCAGACCGAGTACCGCGTCGTTGATCTTTATCTCCGCCGCGCTGTCACCGACCGTGTTGAGGGTAACCCCGTGGCCGAGATCGTCCTTGCGGAAATATCTGCCCGCGAACACCGGGCTGTCGACCAGCACTTCGTAATTGGTGGTTTCATAGGTGATCGTGTCGCCCCCCGAATCCTTGGCGCTCGCTGCCGGGCGCAGCGCGGTCGCTGCTTTCCACCCCTTGGGATAAGTGACGGTGGCGGACACCGGAATGCGGCGCGTGAAATATCCCGCCGGATAGAACGACATTGAGTTCCACTGCAGGTTCAGCATCTCGCGCGTGACGACGATGCGGCCCTGATCGGCAACCGTCGCGGACAGGAACTGGAAGCTCAGGTCCAGCGCCTTGGTGCCCGCGGGCACATCGACGTGGATGGCATAGACATCGACCGGATCGCGTTTCCACACCAGCGTCTTGCCGCCAGCCTTGATGACGAGGTTCGCGATCTTGTCGAGCTGGCCCTGCGGCGAATGCGCGCCGGGCAACCACTGGGGGAACAGCAGGGTCATCGGTCCCGCACTCGCAACCGGGATCGTCTGCTGAACGGAAAAGATGTTCCGGTCGAGGTCGGTCGCGTCGATCTTCAGCATCATCGTGCCGGGGTAGGCGACGTCCTTTGCCGGGGGGATGGTGTCGACGATCGGCACCGGTTGTGGCGCGCTGTTCGCGGCGATGGCAGGGACGGCGGCGGTGACGAGGAAGGCGGCGAAGAAGGTACGCAGGAACATCAACATGGTCTCTCAGAACTTAGGGCACATTTCTTCCCGCTTTCCCGAGCGAAGTCGAGGGACGAGTTCGAGCGTAGCCGAGAACCTTCACGCGTCGAAGAATGCCTCGACTACGCTCGGCAGAGCCCCTCGACTTCGCTCGGGGGAGGGAGTTTAGTGACTGCTCCCCAGCACGTTGATCGAAAACGCCAGCACGCCGATGTTGAACACGAACGCGGCGAGGCTGTGGATCGTCACCACCTGCCGCAGCGCGCGGGTATCGACTGATGTGTCGGACGTCTGGAACGTCATGCCCAGGGTGAAGGCGAAATAGATGAAGTCCGAATAGTCGGGCGACTTCTCCGTGCCCGAAAAGCCCAGGCCCCCCGTCGATCCCTCCACATAGTAAAGGTGCGCGTAATGCAGCGCGTAGACCGTGTTGCCGAACAGCCAAGCCAACGCGAGCGTTGCGACCACAAGAGGGACGCTGGGTCCGCCTTTCACGTTCAACTCGACGGCGATTGCGACGAGAATGATCAGCGTCACCAGCGTGGCCAAGCCGAGCAGCCCGACGCGGTTGGCGTCGTTCAGTGCAGCATGGCGGCGCATGTCGGCGGCGCCTTTGGGACGCAGCATCGGTGCTACACTCGCCAGGAACACCGCCGCCGCAATGTCGAACCCGGCAATGAACGCGCGCGCCGGGCCGAGCGAAGGCCACGCCGCTGCAACTGCGACGATCAGCACTGCCACGAACAAGAGGAAACGGGGTGGCGCGATCTTCTGCCCGAGGGTCTTTGGTTTCTGCAACACAAACTCCGTCTGCCCTGAGCTTGTCGAAGGGCTGCCTTGTTCTGTTCGTTTGCGCGCAGAAGGACAAGGCTTCGACAGGCTCAGCCCGAACGGTGTTTTGTTGCGCAAGTGCGCATTTCGCTACTATGGGCGCTCACCCAATGGCACGTATCGAAACCCCACGCCCCATCCGCGGCACACAGAGCATGTTTGGCGAAGAGGCCGACCGCTTTCACCACGTCGTACAGACGTTCGACCGCGTACGCCGCCTATACGGTTTCGGGCGGGTGGAAGTTCCGGTGTTCGAGGCGACGGCGGTGTTCGCGCGGTCGTTGGGCGAAACCACCGATGTCGTGTCGAAGGAAATGTACACTTTCGACGATCGCGGCGGGGATTCGCTTACGTTGCGCCCCGAATTCACTGCGGGCATCGCGCGGGCGTATTTGACCGAGGGCTGGCAGCAATACGCGCCCATGAAGGTCGCGACGCACGGGCCCTTATTTCGCTACGAGCGCCCGCAAAAGGGCCGCTTCCGCCAGTTCCACCAGCTCGACGCCGAAGTGATCGGTGCGGCGGAACCGGCGGCAGATGTCGAACTGCTGTGCTTTGCCGACCAGCTGTTGAAGGAGCTGGGGATAAACGAGGGGGTAACCCTGAAGCTCAACACGCTGGGCGATGCGGCATCGCGCGATGCGTGGCGGGCGAGCCTGATCGCGCATTTCGAGGCGCACCGGGGCGAGTTGTCCGAGGACAGCCTGACGCGGCTCGAAAAGAACCCAATGCGGATTCTCGACAGCAAAGACCCCCGCGACCGCCCCGCTGCCGACAGCGCGCCGAAAATGGTGCTAAGCGCGGAGGCCGAGGAATTCTTCGCCAAGGTCCGCGAAGGTTTGGACGCGGCAGGCGTGGCTTACGAAATCGCCCCGCATCTGGTGCGCGGACTGGATTACTATCGCCACACTGCGTTCGAATTCGTGACCGACCGGCTGGGTGCGCAAGGGACTGTGCTGGGCGGCGGGCGCTACGACGGCCTAATCGAAACGCTGGGCGGTCCGCATACACCGGCGGTCGGTTGGGCGGCGGGGATCGAGCGGCTTTCAATGCTCATTGGCCGTCCACACCGTGATGCTGTGGTCTCAGTCATCGCCGATAGTCCAGAACTCGAACTAGAAGCCTATCGCATTTCTTTAGGCCTTCGCCATGAAGGCCTGACCATCGACTACTTATACCGAGGGACCGCAAAGAAGCGCAGTGAGGGCGCAAAGAAGCGCGAAAACGACGCAATTGTCTTTGTTCGTCCCCACCCCGATTCTGCCGGTGAGTTGCACGTTACTTTTCTTACGGCTGATACGGCCATTCGTAAGAGCGTGAGCCAGACGGTCGCCAAGGTTGCGGGTAAGGTGAACTTTAGGGCGAGCCTGCCAGAATGACCACCATTTCCGACGCACGCATTGCCGCCATCGAGGCGCGGCGGGAGGAGTTGCAGGGGCAGCTTTCGCGGGGCGACCTTGCGACCGACCGGCTGATTGCCTTGTCGAAGGAATATAGCGAGCTCGAACCCGTTGCCGCCGCCGCCGCCGAGCTGCGCCGTTTGCGCGCCGAACAGGCTGTGCTGGGCGACATGTTGAAGGACGGCGACGCCGAAATCCGCGCGATGGCGGAGGAAGAGGCGCAGGTGCTCCGCGACGCATTGCCGCTCGCCGAACGCGACCTGGCGCTGAAGCTGCTCCCGCGCGACGCAGCGGACGAGCGCGCGGCGATGCTCGAAATCCGTGCAGGGACGGGCGGGGACGAGGCGGCGCTGTTCGCGGGCGACCTGTTCCGCATGTACCAGCGCTATGCCGAGGAACGCGGCTGGCGCGTCGAGATCATCTCGGCGAGCGCGGCGGATGTCGGCGGCTACAAGGAAGTCGTCGCCAGCGTCACCGGCCAGGGCGTGTTCGCGCGGCTGAAGTTCGAAAGCGGCGTGCACCGTGTACAACGTGTGCCCGCGACCGAAAGCGGCGGCCGCATCCACACCAGCGCCGCAACCGTCGCCGTGCTGCCCGAGGCCGAGGACGTCGACGTCCAGATCAACGACAACGATCTGCGCATCGACGTTTACCGCTCGTCGGGCCCGGGTGGACAGTCGGTCAACACCACCGATTCCGCAGTGCGCATCACCCATTTGCCCAGCGGCCTTGTCGTCATCCAGCAGGACGAAAAATCGCAGCACAAGAACAAGGCCAAGGCGTTGAAGGTGCTGCGGACGCGGCTCTACGAACTGGAACGCTCTCGGTTGGCCGACGAACGATCCGGCGCGCGGAAAGCAATGGTCGGGTCGGGCGACCGGTCCGAACGCATCCGCACCTACAACTTCCCGCAGGGGCGCGTGACCGACCACCGCATCAACCTGACGCTCCACCGCCTGCCCGAGATTCTGGAAGGCGCGATGGACGAGCTGATCGGCGCGCTGATCAGCGAGGACGAGGCTGCACGGTTGGGGGCTTTGGGTGATTGACCCCGAAAAGCCCCTCCCCTTCAGGGGAGGGGTTGGGGTGGGGCCTGTCCCCAACAGCGAAGCTCAGGTTCTTGCGGACAACCCCCACCCCAACCCCTCCCCTGAAGGGGAGGGGCTAAGAAGCGCTACCGCCCGCCTCACCTCCGTCTCCCATACCCCCCGCCTCGACGCCGAAGTCCTGCTTGCCCACGCGCTCGGCATAACGCGCGAGCAGCTCCTGTTAAACTCCGCTTCCCTGAGCTTGTCGAAGGGCTGCCTTTCTTCCGAACCCGGCCAAGTAGGGCAGGGCTTCGACAGGCTCAGCCAAGCGGTGTGGGCGCGGTTTAATACTTACCTAAATCGCCGCCTCGCGCATGAACCCATCGCCTACATCACCGGCACCCGCGACTTCTGGACGATCACGCTCCACGTCGCGCCCGGCGTCCTCATCCCGCGACCCGACAGCGAGACGTTGATCGACGCCGCCGTGGCGCATTTCGGGAAGGCGGGGCCGAAGCGCGTTCTCGACCTCGGCACCGGTTCCGGCGCACTGTTGCTCGCGGCGCTCGACCAATGGCCGGATGCGACCGGCGTCGGGGTGGATGCGTCCGACGCTGCGCTCGCCATTGCCCGCGCCAACGCCCGGGACATCGCGCCAGGTCGTGCGGAAATACGCAAGGGCGGCTGGGACGGCACGGGCGAGGCGTTCGACCTCATCCTGTGCAATCCGCCCTACATCGCGACCGGGGAGGTGCTGCCGCCCGATGTCATCGACTGGGAACCGGCGTCGGCGCTGTTCGCCGGACCCGACGGTCTCGACGATTACCGGGCCATCGCGCGTGCGCTGCGCCCCCAACTCGCCCCCGGCGGCGTCGCCTGTATCGAGATTGGCCATACCCAGCGCGAAAGCGTCACCGCACTGTTGGAGGCGCAGGGTTTTTCCGTCACATGCCGCGCCGACCTGGCCGGTCACGACCGCTGTCTCATCATCACCGCGAATTAGTGCTTGGTCCCTTAACAATTAGGCGCTAGACGTCACTTCCAAGGAGCGAACGCCCTCCGGCTTTTGCCGATGCGCCGCCCTTACCCCCATCAGTAACCGGCTTGTCGCCATTGTGTGACAGGGTCGGCGAAGCGGCTGATCGTCCGGCGGTTCGGATACGACAGCATGCACGGGGCCAAGAGGGACTTTCATTTACCCTTTGCCAAGGACGAGCATCACTTGATCAACAATCGTCAGCAGTCCGGTCGCCGTCGCGGCCGGGGCGGTCAGCGCCAGAACGGCAACAATACCGGTCGTGGCCCCGAAATGGGCAATCGCATCGACAGTCGTGCGCGCGGAAACGCGCCCCAGCTGCTCGAGAAATACAAGACGCTGGCCCGCGACGCGCAACAGGCGGGCGACCGGGTGCTTGCCGAATATTATCTGCAGTTCGCCGACCATTATTTCCGTGTGCTTGCGGAAAACCGCGCGCGCTTCGAGGAAGCCAATCCGCGTGCCCGCCAGGAGCGTCTCGACGCCGAGGGCGAAGGCTATGATGGCGAAGACGGCGATAACGAGGACGGCGACGAGTTCGACACGCCCCGCGAAGCCCGTCCGCAGCAGCAACAGCCGCAGCGCCAGTATCGCGATGATCGCCCCGAGCGTTCGGAACGTCAGGATCGTGCCCCGCGAGACGACCGCTCGAACGGCAATTATAACAACAACAACAATAACAACAATCGTGACGACCGCCCTGTGCGCGACGACCGCCCGCAGCAGCGCGATGATCGGCCCGTGCGTAACGACCGTACCGAATCGGCATCTCGTGTGCAGCGCGACGACCGCCCGGTACGTGATGACCGTCCCGTGCGTGATTCGCGCCCTGTGCGTGACGATCGTCCCCGCGATGACCGGTCGCAGCGGGAAGAAACGCGTGAGCGCGCGCCGGTGCGGAGCCGCTCCGGCAGCAATGGCAATGGTGCCTCGCATCGCGACGACGACCACGATGTCGAAACGACACTGCCGTTCGACGCGCTGCCGCCGTCGATCTCGCTTCCCCCGTCGATGGAACCGGTTGCCGGTGTCGAGGGCGAACCGATCGCTGTGCCCAAGAAGCGCGGGCGGCCACGTAAGGTCGTCGTGGAAGCTGCGACCGAGGAATAGTTAAATCCTCCCCGGTCCGGGGAGGATTACTTATTCACTCCCGCTTCAGCCGCCATGCTGCCATGATGCTCCGCGTAACGACCGGAGAGAGACTGAATGCGCCGCTTTGCCCTGCTGCCCCTGCTCGCACTTGCTGGCCCCGCTTTTGCACAGACCGCGCAACTGCCCGACCTCAACCGCAGTGCCCAGGGGACGGTTGCCGTCACCATCTACAACAACAACCAGGCGTTGGTGCAGGACGTGCGCCAGACCGCGCTGCCCAATGGCCGCACGACGGTCGAGTTTCCCGATGTTTCGGCCCAGATCCGTGCGGAAACCGTGACCATCGGCGGGGTCGATTTCGGCATCGTCGAACAGAATTTCGATTACGACCTGCTGAGCCCATCAGCGCTGATGGAAAAAGCAGTTGGACAGGTCATCACCATTGTCCGCATTAACCCCGCGACCGGCGCCGAAACGCGCGAACAGGCAAAGGTTCTGGCGGCGAACGGCGGCGTCGTGCTGCAGATCGGCAGCCGTATCGAAGTGCTGCGCGACGACGGCCTGCCGGTACGGGTGATCTTCGACAAAGTGCCGCCGAATCTCCGCGCTCGGCCGACGCTGTCGGTGACGCTCGATTCGAGCCGTGCGGGAACGCGGCCGGTATCGCTCAGCTATCTGACGCCGGGGCTCGGCTGGAAAGCGGACTATGTCGCCCTGTTTGACGAGGGAGCGGGCAAGATCGACGTGCAGGGCTGGATCACGCTGACCAACAATTCGGGCACGACCTATACCAATGCCGAAACCCTGCTGGTCGCGGGGCAGGTGGGCGACGGCAACAGCGGCCAGCGCATTTACCGTCCGCAGCCGGTGCGCGGGAAACTCGTGACGCCGGGCACAGAGACGGCCAACCGCGCACAACTCGGCGATTTCTACCTCTATCCGATCAAGGAACGCACCACGATCGCGCAGGCGCAACAGAAGCAGGTCAGCTTCCTCGATGTGTCGGGCGCGGGCGCGGCCAAGGGCTATGAATATCGCAACGCCTGGCTCGGAACACAGGGCGAGGCGCAGTCGGCGGACACTGTGTTGCGCTTCTCGACTAGCCGCGATGGTGGTCTCGGTGATGCCCTGCCTGCGGGCACGGTGCGCGTTTACATGAAGGACGCCAAAGGCCAGCCGCAGTTCATCGGCGAGAACCAGATCGGTCATACGCCGATGGGTTCGGCGCTGGGCCTGAAGACCGGCGAAGCGTTCGACGTGAAGGTGAAGCCGGTCGTCGAGAACCGCGAACGCATCGGTACGTCGCGCTGGAAAACGTCGATGCGCTATACCCTGACCAACGCGCGCAGCACGCCTGTGGCGATCGACCTGACGCAGGCGGGCCTCGACAATTACTGGGACGACACACGGATCACCGCCGAAAGCCAGAAGAGCGAGCGGCGGTCGTCGGATGAAGTGGTCTGGAAAGTGACTGTGCCCGCCAATGGCGAGGCAGTGGTCACCGCCGTGTTCGATACGCGGTATTGAGGGTGGTTTTGAGCGACCTTTCTCCCCTCCCCTGAAGGGGAGGGGCTTCTCATTGCTCCTTCTTCTCCTCGCCACCCCCCTCCACGCCCAGACAACGACCACTTCCCCCGCCCCTGAAACCGTCTCGGTCAGCATCTACCGCGCGCCTAACCGCTCGGCCGACGAACCGATGAACCTGCGCTACCTCCGCGGTTTCGCGCTGGTCACCGAGACGCGACGGGTGACGATTCCGGCGGGCGGCGGTGTGATCCGCTTCGAAGGGGTGGCGGGCGGTATCCTGCCAGAAAGCGCTATCGTCACCGGCTTGCCCGACGGCGTTGTCGAGAAGAACCAGGACGCCAACCTGCTCTCGCCCGCCAGTCTGCTCGGTGCCTCGACCGGGAGACACGTGACGATCCGGCGGACCGTGCGCAAGACGGGGAAGACGACCGAAGAAGATGCGATCATCCGCTCGGGGCCGGGCGGGCAGGTGGTATTGCAGACTGCGGCGGGCATCGAGGCACTGCGCTGCACCGGCATCCCGGAAACCATCGTTTATGACGCCGTGCCCGAGGGGCTGTCGGCGAAACCGACACTGTCGGTCCGCACGCATAGCGCGCGCGGCGGGACTGCGACCGTGACGCTCAGCTATCTCGCCGACAATTTCGACTGGCAGTCGAACTATGTCGCGACGCTTGGCAGTGACGGCAAAACCATGGACCTGTTTGGCTGGATCACGCTCGCGAGCGCTGACGAAACCAGCTTTCCCAAGGCGCAGGCCATGGTGATCGCCGGGCGGCTCAACCGGAATAACGAAAGAACCGAACGCTCCTATCAGGAACAGTCGATCGACCTGACCTGCTGGCCGCAGGGGACGACGACGAGCGGCCTCGGCGACGGTAATCCTCCGCCTCCTCCGCCACCACCGCCTGCGCCCATGATGATGATGGCAGCCGAGGCGCAGGATATCATGGTCACCTCGCAACGCCGCGAAAAATCCGCGATGACGGTGCAACAGGAAGACCTCGGCGACCTGAAGCTCTACCGCGTTCCCGAACCCGTAACGGTCGCCGCCAATGCGCAGAAACAGGTCGCGCTGCTGGACAAGGAGCGTGTGCCGGTAACGCTGGTCTATCGTGCGGATGTCTATGGCGACGGCGATGCGCAGGTGCGGCTGACCCTACGCGCGAAGAACCGCACCGTCGACGGCCTCGGCCTGCCGCTCCCGGCGGGCAAGGTGGCACTTTACCAGACAGGCGGGACGCGCGACCTGCTGCTCGGCGAAGGGTCGGTCGGCGACAAGGCGGTCGGCGAGGAGGTCGAGGTCGATATCGCCACCGCGACCGGCATCATCGCGCGCGATGTGCTGGCCGCAGGCGGGCGTCACACGCTGACGATCGCCAATGCCAACCCGTTTCCCGTGGCGTTCGAGGCAAGGCTAGGCGACCGGGAGTTGTCCGGGTTTAGTGCGAAGGCGCGCAAGAAGGACGGTGCGTGGCTGTGGTCGATGACCGTCCCCGCGAACGGCACCGTCAACCTGAATTTCCGCGAGAAAGAGGACAGTTAGGCCGGCAACACCCGGGGACGCGCGTTCTCGTCCAGCGCGACGAAGGTGAAGACGCCGCTCGTCACCTTGACCTCGGTTTCGCCGCGATCGCGGCTGGCGATCACGTCGAGCCGGATCGCGACCGAGGTACGCCCCCGTCGCTCGACGGTCCCATAGACCGAGATCAGGTCGCGCAGCAGTATTGGTGCGTGGAATGCCATACCTTCTATCGCGACCGTGGCGCACGGCCCTTGCGCGATGCGCCCCGCGATGATGCCGCCCGCGATATCCATCTGGCTCAGCACCCACCCGCCGAAGATATGGCCGTTTGCGTTGATGTCCGCCGGTTGCGGAACGACACGCAGGATCGGGTCATCGGAATTCATTTTCAGCTCCATCGTTCGTCGCGGCTTGGGTCTTCGATGCGTTCGTCATGGCCGCTGCCCGACGACAGGAACACCAGGCCCATCAGTGCCGCCGCGAGCAAGACCGAAAAGAAAATGCCGCCGGCCGCAAACGCCATGCCGAGCCACGGCATCGGCCCCCAGACGAGGACCAGCGCGCCGAGGCCGAGAACGACCGACGCCGCTGAGGCCAGTGTCATCCAGATCATCAGCCGCCGGTATCTCGCCCACGCAAAGGACGCATATTCGGGATCGTCGAGATCATTGTCGGCCATGGGTTTCCTTTCGGGCGCGCGCATGAAAAGATGTGTGCGAGCGACCACGTGCAGAGTCGCCTTTAGGAGGCTGGACGATGACTGTCAGGGCCATAATTTCCGGACGTGACGGCGGTGTCGTGGCGATCTCTCCCGATGCGACCGTCGCCGACGCTGTCAAACTGCTCGCGACGAAGCGGATCGGCGCGGTGCCGGTAACCGACGGCAAGACCGTTCTCGGCATTTTTTCCGAACGCGACGTGGTCTATGGATTGGAACGCGATGGCGCTGCAGCGCTGGACAAGCGTGTCGGTGATGTAATGACCAGCCCGGCCCTGACCGTGGAGCCCGATGCGCCGATCATTTCAGCGCTGTCCCTGATGAGCCGCCGCCGCATCCGCCATCTGCCGGTGGTCGACGAAAACGGCATGGTGGGATTCGTGTCGATCGGCGACCTCGTCAAACACCGCATCGACCGGATCGAGAGCGAAGCCGCAGCGCTGCGGGATTATATCGCGAGTTAGCTGCGCACCACACCCACGGCCGAGAATGTCAAGGGCTCATCGGGGGTCTTGGCCGGTTCGGCCAGATCGCGCTGCCACATGCCGACGTCGATCCACTGGCCGTTTTTGTAGCTGACTTCGCGGTAGAAGCCTGCGCGCTTGAATCCGAGCGCCTCGTGCAGCTGGATCGCCTTGTCCTGCGGCATCGTCAGCGTCGAGATCGCCTGGGTGTAGTTTTGCGCCGTCAGCGTCGCGAGCAACGCGCCGTACAGTGCGCGACGGACGCCCTGGCCCTCTTCGCCCGCAATGTAACAGGCGGTCTCGACCGCGAAGCGATAGGCCGGGCCGGGGCGCAGCGGCTTTGCGAAGGCATAGCCCAGCACGACGCTGGACTCGCTGTCGAACCCCACGATCCACGGATGCGTGTCGCCCGCCGCGACGATGCGCGCGCGCATGTCGTCCAGCGTCGGCGGCGCGGATTCGAACGATACGGCATTGGTCACGACATAGGGGCCGTAGATGCCCAGCAGTGTTTGTGCGTCGTCGGGGGTGGCGGCGCGTAGGTCGATCATGAAATCCAGGCCTTTATCATTTCGAACAGGGTCGTCTTAGGTGATGCGGTCGCGGGGACGGGACAGTCGAGGCAGCGCGCCTGGATCGCCGATGCGGTCGTCATCAGCCGCGCGTCTTCGACGGCGCTGGCGAGCTGGGCCACCCGCTGACGCGACAGGGTGGTCAGCAGGTCGGCGGGGCCCGATGTGCTCTCGTCGCTGCTGGTGAACATCGACGCGAAAACTTCTTGCCAGGTCGGTTCCTTGTCGAGCCACACGGCATGCGGTTTCGCGGGATCGAGTTTCGCGCGGCGGGCGGCTTCGGTGACGGCATCGTCCAGGCCGCCGAAGGCGTCGACGAGTCCCAGCTGGCGCGCGGTGCCGCCATCCCAGACATGACCCTGCGCAATTTCGTCAACGCGTTCGGGCGTCAATTTGCGGGCACCGCTGACCAACGTGATGAAGCGGCGATAGCCCGACTCGATCGAGGTCTGGAGAATTGTGTCGAAGGTGGCGTTGGTGCCGCGGATAATGTCCGGTTGGCCCGACAGCGGTGTTGTCGCAACGCCGTCGCCGGTCACGCCGATCTTCGCCAGCCCCTTTTCGAACGTCGGTATGATCCCGAAGATACCAATCGACCCCGTGATCGTGTCGGGTTCGGCAAACACGCGGTCGCCCGCCATCGACACCCAATACCCGCCCGATGCGGCGACATTGCCCATTGAGACGACGACCGGCATGCCCTTCTTGCGGGCAGCTTCCAATGACAGCCGGATCTGTTCCGACGCCAGCGCAGACCCACCGGGCGAATCGACCCGGACGACGAGCGCCTTGTATTTGTCGGACGCAACCGCGCGGTCGATGATCCGCGAGATCGTTGAACCCCCGGCGGTGCCCGCCGAGGCTTCGCCATCCTGGATCGTGCCGGCGACCGTTATCACGCCGATCGCGCGGTCGCCTGCAGGACGCTGGTTGGCGGCGATATAGGGTTGCAGGTCGATCCGCGCGAAAGCACTGGGCTTGCGCGCGGTGCGGTTACCGGTGCCCGCGATCTCGGCAACGCGCGCATCGAAATTTGCGCGTGGTTCCAGGCGATCGACGATCCCCGCCTTCAGCGCCGCTTGCCCCAGATCGCCGTTCGCCGCGACTTCAGCGGCAGGGTCGGCGACGAACGTTGCGAGACGCGCCTTGGGCCGCGCCTTGGCGACATCGGCCTGCCACGCCTGCCACATCGCGGCCGCGAGCGCCTGGCTGTTCGCCTTGGCTTCGGGCGACTGGCCGTCGCGGATATAGGGTTCGACTGCGGACTTGTATTTTCCGACACGATAGACGTGGACAGTGGCGCCGACCTTGTCCAGCAGCCCCTTGTAGTAAAGCCGCGTCCCGCCTGCGCCCTGGAACAGGGCAAGCCCCTGGGGATCGAGCCAGATTTCGGAAGCGTGCGCCGCAAGCTGATACGCGTCGTCGCCATAGCCGGTCGCGAACGCCAGCACCGGCTTCTTCGCGCGGACCCGGTCCAGAGCCGCGCCGACATCGCCAAGCGCGACCTGTCCGCCGCCCAGAAATCCGTCGAGGTCGAGGACGACCGTTTTTACCCTGTCATCGACAGCTGCGGCATCCAGCGCCGCGACGATATCGCGCAGGCGGAACTGCTTCGCCTGTTCGCCGCCCGTCAACGCCTGCGTCGGATTGATCGATGTCGGCTGCTCGACAATGCTGCCGTTGAGGTCGAGGACCAGTGCGCCGGGTTCGATCAGTCGTGTGCCCGGCCGTGCAGAGAGCGCTGCAGCAATGGCGCCGAAGAACAACAGCAAAAGCAGGAGTACCAGCGCGTCCTTGACGCCGACCAGCAATTTCCACGCACCGCGTACCAGTCGCATTCTTCAATCCCGCATGACCTGCCCCGGCGCTACAGCGTCGGGCCTGGGGTGTAAATGCGAGGGCGCGGGTTAAGGATTAACGGTCAGCTGGGTTCCACGACGAAGATGTCACCGTCGTAATCGACGATATACAGCACGTTGCCTTCGTCGGTCCCAAAGCTGGCGATGTTGTTGATCGTCCCCACGTTCGGCATGAATGCGGTGCGGCGCGGGGTAAACGCGCTGCTGGCGAGCGTCTGCCCCTGGACCAGCCGCGCGGCGGGAACCGACCAGATGTTGCCGCTGACGAAATCGGCGAAGAAATATTGGCCGCGCAGCGCCTCGACCGGCCCGCGATAGACATAGCCGCCGGTTATAGAGTTGCCTTGCAACGGGCCGCTGCCATGGCCGTATTCCGCAACCGGCGGCGTGAAGAGCGAATTGTTCGCACCGCCATTATAGGGCTGCGAGCCTTCACGCATGCGCCAGCCGAAATTCAGGCCATTCGTACCTGCCGGAACCAGATCGATCTCTTCGATCGCGTCCTGCCCGACATCACCGATGTAGAGATTTCCCGTCAGTGTATCGAAACTGGCACGGAACGGATTGCGAAGACCCGTCATCCAGATTTCGGGCGAACCACCGCTTGTCGCATACGGGTTCGTCGCGGGGATGGCATAATCGCGCAGCGGGTCGGCCGGGAACGCGTCGGTGCGCGCGTCGATCCGCAGCATCTTGCCGAGCAGGCTGTTCGGGTTCTGGGCATTGTTGCTGGGGTCTCCGCCGCCACCGCCGTCGCCGGTAGCGATGTACAGATTGCCATCGGGGCCGATGTCGATCCAGCCGCCATTGTGGTTGTCGGCGCCGGGGTGCGGGATCGTCAGGATGATATCTGCCGATGCCGGGTCGGCGACGTCATTGTTCCCGCCCGTGGTCAGATATCTGCGGATCTCGATGTTGCCTGCCGTGTTGATCATGTAGATGTAGAAGAGGTGGCTGGTCGCAAAGTCCGGTGCGAAAGCGACCCCCAGCAGACCGCGTTCGCCGCTTGTCGAAATCTGGGAAGAAACGTCCAGAAACGGCGTGGCGAGGATAGCGCCGGACGTCGCATTGACCTGTTTTATCAGCCCGCCTTTTTCGACAACGAACAGTCGGCGGCTGATCACGTTTTGCGGACCCGTGATAAAGACGGGCTGATTGAAGCCGGTGGTCACCCGACGAACGCGGAAACCGTCCGACCCCTGGTTGGTCACCGTGACGGCAAGGTCGAGCGTGGTCGTGGCCGTGCCGTCCGATGCGCCCAATTGGACGAGATATACATTATTGCCATCGGCATCGTCGGGATTTTCGAAGTCGGGCGGATTGACGAAGGTCAGCGCACCCGCCGCGATACGAAAGCGTGCGGCGTCTGCACCGCCGGAAATGCTGAATGTGATCGCGTTGCCATCGGCATCCGTTGCCGACGCGGTATAAATCGTGCCGACTGTGTTTTCAGCAACGCTCGCGGTCGTCGGAGACGTGAAAACCGGTGCGCGGTTCGCGGGCGGAGTAGGCGTCGCGCTATCGCCGCCGCAGGCTGCAAGCGCGATGCCGAGAGTCGAAGCGATCCACGGATATAGACGCACGGCTACTCTCCTGTTGCGCCCCCGATGCGCAGGATTGTCTTAATTGCAAAATGACGCAAGCCTCAATGACGGGTGGCTCGTCCGGTAGCGCTAGTGGACCGTGCCGCCGAATTTTTGATGCGGCGCGTCTTGAACCGTCATAAAAGGGTGCCATATCGACCCTGCTGGCACTCGTCTCGTATGAGTGCTAACGATGAACTTCAGCACCGGTTCCCGGTGCTCCAAGCAAAGGGTAAAGTCACATGGCATTTCGACCCCTGCACGATCGTGTGCTGGTTCGCCGCGTAGAAGCCGAAGAAAAGACGGCGGGCGGCATCATCATTCCCGACACTGCCAAGGAAAAGCCACAGGAAGGCGAAATCGTCTCCGTGGGTTCCGGCACGAAGGCCGAAGACGGCACCGTCACCCCGCTCGACGTCAAGGCAGGCGACAAAATCCTGTTCGGCAAGTGGTCGGGCACCGAGGTCAAGCTGGACGGCGAAGACCTGATCATCATGAAGGAAAGCGACATCCTCGGGATCGTCGGCT
>JBDUBD010000059.1:0-16252 GCA_040004295.1 Sphingomonadales bacterium
CATGGCGATTCGATCTATTCGGTCGTCGGATTGCTCAAGCCGACCGGCACTGTGCTGGATCGCTTGGTGCTCGTGAATTCGGAGAGCGTTTGGTTCGTTCACGAGGGGAACATCACCGATGCCGAAGAAAGACGGGTGGTTTGAAACCCATTCGCCGCGTGAAATCCAAACAGGATGCCGTTCTGTTGGTGTGCAGCAAGTGTTTCAAGAAGGCGGATACGAAAGACTATCTGACCAAGCCGCTGAAGCGGGCGGTCAAGCCGTTGGGCTACAAGCTGGTCAAGACGCGTTGTCTGGGTGTGTGCCCCAAGAATGCGATCACGATGAATGACTCCCGTAGCCCTCGTGAGTGGCTGATCGTCAAGCCGGACACGCCCGCCGGCGAGATCGCAGCGTCACTCGTCGAGACTGTCGGGCAGCGGGGGCTTGCCTGACAGCGCCAGCGCAAGTTTTCGTGCGGCTTCGAAATTGGGCTGGCCGTCGATTTCGACCGTGTTGCCGGTGATCCGCGCCGCCGTAACGACGCCGTCGATCTGGACATCGGGTTTTGGCCCGAGCTTCGCCAGGCGCGACGTCGTCGCCGGTGTCAGCGTCAGCATCACGATTGGCGTACCGGTTCCGCCGGCAATGGCGCGTCCATCAAGGAAGTCGGCGGACCTCAGGTCGATCGTGCCGATGGTCAGTTGCGCGGTCGCGGCCGCGAGCAAGGCAAGGAAACCGTTCACATCATGAGTTTAGCAGATAGCGTTCCGCCGTCGACCGGATAAGCGCAATCATGTTGGGAATGCCCTGCGTACGGTTCGAGCTGAGCTGGTTCTTCAGGTCGAACGGCGCCAGAGCTTCGGCGATATCGGTCGCTGCAACCTCGGCGGGTGTCCGGTCCTGAACTGTGGTCAGGACCAGAGCAATAATGCCCTTGGTGATCGCGGCATTCGAATCGGCGAGGAAGTGCAGTTTGCCGTTATCGAAGGTGGGGTAGACCCAGACGCTTGCCGAACAGCCCCTGACCAGGGTCGCATCGGTCTTCAGCGGGTCGGGCATTTCTTCGAGGTCACGGCCCAGATCGATCAAGAGACGGTAACGGTCGTCTGCGTCTAGAAACGCATAGTCGTCGACGAGGTCGGCAAGCGCGGGGAGTGTCATACCCCGCGCTCTACCGTGTGCAGGTCAGATATCCACCCCGGCGGCGATCGCTTCGAGGCGGCGGACGCGTTCTTTCAGGTCCGCGACATCGATCCGTTGTCCCGCTGTTGGCGCGCTGGCAGGCATCCCGCCGCCGAGTTCCGCGCGCTTCAGGTCGATCCAGGCGGTGAAGCCCTTAAGACCGATCAGGCCGAGGACGGTGCACCCGACGAGCGTCGTAACAGCCATTCCGAAATAGAGTGCAAGCATGTCCATGACGGTTCTCCTCAGCCCTGGCGAAGCTTTTCGATCTCGCGATCGAGTGCCAGTGCGCCATTGTTGTCGGTTGCCAGCCGTTCCAGGACCGCGATCCGTTCCTTCAGCTGGGCAATCTCGTCCTTCATCCGGCCCGCTTCGGGGTCGGGGCGGCTGACGATCTCGTTACCGTGGCGATCCTTGGTCACGCCGTAGCGGGCCTTGAGCACGCTTGCGATCATCACGATCCCGACGATCAACACCACCATTTCAAACGGGTTCATCGTTTCACTCCCTGTGTTCGATTTTTTAGTTCAGCGGCTTTTCGCGCAGTGCCTCGATCTCGTCGGCGAGATCGACGCCCTTGTCGGTCGCGATCCGTTCGAGAACGCGGACACGCGCTTCGAGCCGTTCGGTGTGTGCCGCATATTGTGCGGTCTTTTCGGCGGTCAGTTCGGACTGGCGCTCAAGCTGCTTTTCCTTGAGGCGGAGCCACATCTTGAATGGTGCGATCCCGATCGCGGCGAGAGGGATGAGAACCCAGATCCAGTTCTGTATGTTCATCGTGCCGTTCCTAGTTGACGGGTTTCGAGCGCAGCAGCTCGATCTCGCGGTTCAATCCATGCGCTTCGTCGGTCACGATCCGCTCGACATTGGCGAGGCGATCCTTGATCGCCCCGAGTTCGGCGCGGAGCTGACCGTTCTCCTGGCTCAGCAGCTTGACCCGCTCGACCGTTTCGTCGTTACGTTGCGGGTACAGTGCCTGGCCCCAGCTTCCGTCGAGCGGGTAGCCGTTCTTGATCCGGAGCCAGGTCGTGGCGACCCAGCCCAGGGTTCCGACTGCTACGATCGCGAGGATGGCGGGCAGACCGTCAGTCATCATCGTCATGAAGGCGACTTTATCCATGTTGCTGTTCCCTCAACGAAGGTTTTCGATTTCGGCCGAAAGCCGGTTGGGCTGGTCGGTTGCGATCCGTTCGAGCACCGAGATGCGCTCCTCGAGCCTTAGCACTTTGCCCGTCAGTGTTTCGTTCTCGGATGTTAGAAGCGAAATCTTCCGCTCGGCGTCTGGATTGCCTTTGTGGCTAGTTCCGCCCCATTCACCTTCCACCGGGTAGCCGTGCTTTGCCCGTATCCAACTGGTGACAATCCATCCCGCTGTCGACATCATGATGATCATGAGGACGAAGGTTTGTCCGCTGCTCATTTTAATTCCCCTCTTGCGCGATTGATCAGCGCAGGCTGTCGATTTCGTCGGCGAGCGACGAGTTGCGACTGGTATAGTGGGTCTCGATCTCGGCGAGCCGACGATCGAGGTCACGAAACTTGCTGCGGACATCGCGGGTCGAGCGTGACGGCGACTGGCGCACACCCTGCCAGAACTTCGCGTCCTCTGCGCTTTCGTAGAGGCCCATCGGCTTCGGGTTGGCCATCCAGGCGATCACCAGATAGGCGATCAGCAGGGCGCCCGATCCGAAGATCGTGCCAAGTACGGTAACGATGCGAACCACCGTAACGTCGATGCCGGTGTATTCGGCGATCCCCGAGCAGACACCCAGCCATTTGGCATTTGCCTTGTCGAGGTAGAATGAAGTGCGACGTGCGGACATTGCAGGTCTCCTAAAATCCGTGGGCTTCAGCCCGCGTTTTTCCAATTGGGGTTATCGGCTGTCATGATCCGTTCGATCGTGATGACGCGTTCTTCGAGGCGCCGTGCGGTATCGTTCAGATCGTCGAGCAGGTTTTCGTCATCGACCGTCAGGACTTTCGCCTGCTTCCACTTGGTGATGTAGTGGAGGATGATCCACGGCATCCCGAGGAAAATGGCGGGGACGACGATGATGGGGACGAGGATGTCTTCCATCTCAGTTGCCCTTTCCTGCGGCGCGCGCCTTCATTGCTTCAAGCGCGGCTTCGACCTTTTCTGCCGATTTCAGCTCGGAGATTTCCTCCTCGAGCGATTTGGGCTGGCCCATGCCAAGCACTTCGGCGCGGCCTTCGGCCAGGTCGGCACGACGTTCAAGAATGTCGAAACGTGCAAAGGCGTCCTGGACCCGCTCGCCCGAATAGGCTTCGCGGACACGGATGCTGTTCGAAGCGGCCTCAAGGCGCGTTGCGATTGCCGACTGGCGGACGCGGGCGTCACGCAATTTCGACTGCAGCTTGGCAATGTCAGCCTCCGACGCCTTCAGGGCATCGTCGAGAACCGAGATTTCGCTCTCGAGACGTTCGACCATATCGGTCGCCTTCTGCTTTTCGACGAGGGCCGCCTTCGCCAGGTCTTCGCGACCTTTCGAAAGGGCCAGTTCGGCCTTTTCGTCCCAGCTTGCTTCGAGCGAGCCGAGCTTGCTGATGTGGCGACGCATTTCCTTTTGATCGGCAATGGTGCGCGCGGCAGTCGCGCGGACCTCGACCAGGGTTTCCTCCATTTCGAGGATGATCATGCGGATCATCTTCGCCGGATCTTCCGCCTTGTCGAGCAAGTCGGTGAAGTTGGCGGCGACGATGTCCCGGGTGCGCGAGAAAATACCCATGATGTAATCTACCTTTCAGTGCGTCTTTATGCTGCCGGGACGGGAGGGGTGGGGCAAGGAGCCCGTCCCGGCAGTAGTACCCGCTTATCCAACAGTTGGCGCGGGGATTTGTGCGGCAAGGGCTTCACCCTTTGCGTTGACATAGGTCTTTACGAGCCGGGCCGTTTCGGTGGCCCCTGGCTTCTTTGTGCCTTCGCCGTAGGTCAGGACGACCGCAACGGTGCGGGCGCGATTACCCTTGGGATAGGAAACGGCTTTCGCTGTATCAAGCGCTGCGCGGTCGAGAACCTTGAACCCGGACGATCCGACGACCTGGGCGCTCTGGACGACACCGGCGGCATCGATGCGAACGGCAACCGTTGCAACGCCCTTGTCGGTGGTCGGCGCCCAGGCTTCGCGAGCCAGCTGGGATTCAACGGAGCGCTTGAAATCGTGGTTGGTAGCCGCCTTTACAGGGCTCGTCGTAACGGCGAGCAGAAGGCCGGTGGAAACCGCTGCCGCAGCGAAGCCCGTGACGACTGTGCGGAAGGTGGGTTGCGTGTCGGTGTACATCTGGAAAACTCCCTGAACCTGGCTTTTATCGTTGCTCCCGAGCGACCATCGCCGGGGACATGAATGGTTTTGCAGAATACGTGCCAAATGAAAAACCGGCTGAAATCCGCCAATTTATTGTTTTATGGGCAAATTGGAGTTGCAATCATTCAGCATATTTCACTAAGTATTGGGAATGGAACGCGCTGCACAGGTCGTTGGACAATCAACTGCTTTTCTTGATGCAATCGAGCGGGCCAGCCGCGCGGCTGCATTGAACCGTCCGGTGCTCGTCATCGGCGAGCGGGGCACGGGGAAAGAACTCATTGCCGAACGTCTGCATCGCTTGAGTCCGCGCTGGGCGGGTCCGCTCATTACGATGAATTGCGCCGCGCTCGCCGAGAGTCTGATCGAGGCCGAATTGTTCGGACATGAGGCGGGTGCGTTCACAGGTGCAACGCGGGCGCGAGAAGGCCGTTTTGAAGAGGCCGATGGAGGGACGCTGTTTCTCGACGAACTCGCGACATTGTCCGCAGCCGCGCAGGAACGCCTGTTGCGCGCGGTCGAATATGGCGAGGTCACGCGGATCGGCAGCAATGTTCCCCGCCGCGTCGATGTTCGCATCGTCGCCGCAACCAACGAGCATTTGCCGGCTCTTGTCGAAAAGGGGCGGTTCCGGGCCGACCTTCTCGACCGGTTGGCGTTCGAGGTCGTGACCTTGCCGCCGCTACGCGCCCGGCAGGGCGACGTGCCGGTGCTCTCCGAATTCTTCGGGCGTCGCATGGCCGCCGAACTGGAATGGCGCGAATGGCCGGGGTTTTCGCAGGATACGATGGCAGTCCTGGAAGCCTATGACTGGCCAGGAAATGTCCGCGAGCTGCGCAACACGGTCGAACGCGCAGTCTATCGCTGGGAACGGCCCGACGTGCCCATCGGCGAAATCGACTTCGATCCGTTCGCATCGCCGTGGAAACCCGCCAGTTCACCCGCACGTCAGACCGAGTCTACGGTCCCCAGCCAGCCCATATCGGACGAACAGCCGGTTGCAGCAAAGAGCAACGGGTCAGGCAGTTTCAGGGATGCTGTCCTGTCCTTCGAGCGCGATCTGGTCGCCGATGCGCTGAGCCGTCACCGCTACAATCAACGCGCCGCAGCAAAATCGCTTTCACTCAGCTACGACCAACTTCGCCACGCAATGAAGCGTTTGGGGCTTGCAGAAAAACCTTCCTAGGCGGCGCCACCTTATCGCGATTAAAGCGTTGAGCGCGCGACCCCCATTACGGAGCCGATCCATGCCATTCATCCTTCCTGCCCTTCCTTACGCACCCGATGCGCTTGCGCCGCACATGTCGAAGGAAACTTTCGAGTATCACCATGGCAAGCACCATCAGGCCTACATCACCAAGGCAAACGAGATTGTCGCCGACAAGGGTCTTGGGGGAGCGTCGCTGGTCGAGCTGATCCGCAACCACACGGCACCGGGTGACAAGGCATTGTTCAATCAGGTCGCGCAGATATGGAACCACAGTTTCTTCTGGCAATGCCTGTCGCCCAAGAAGCAGGCACCGACAGGCAAGCTCGCCGAGATGATCGCCCGTGATTTCGGATCGCATGATGCGATGTTGAAGAAGCTGGCTGCGGAATCGGTCGGCCATTTCGCGAGCGGCTGGGGCTGGCTGGTTCTGGACGGCGGCAAGCTCAGGATCACGTCGTACCACGATGCCGATACGCCGGTGGCGCATGGCGTCGCGCCGCTGTTCACGCTCGATGTGTGGGAGCACGCCTATTATATCGACTATCGTAACGCCCGACTCAAGTTTGCCGAAACGGTGCTCAACAACATCGTGAACTGGGAGTTTGTTGCCCAGAACCTCGACGGCAAGGGCGCGTCGCGCGCCGACCAGAAGGGCTGATCTAGCTTGCGGGAGGAATGGGCGGGTCGGTGGCCAGCCCGTTCTTCATCATATACGGAATATGCGCCATTCCGAATGCCATTGAGAGCGGCACCAACGCCCAAACCTTCAGTGCGAGCCAGGTATCAAAGCTCAAATTGCGGACCATGATCTCGTTGACCACGGCCATACCGATGAAGAACAGTCCCCAATTGCGCGACAACACCATCCAGCCGCGATCATTCAGGCCCTCGAATCCTGCTTCTAGTACATAGCGGAGCAGGGGGCGCCCCATTGCGAAGCCGACCAACAGGAGTGCGCCGAGCCCGGTGTAGATGATCGTCGGCTTGAGCTGGATGAACTTCGGGTCGTGAAACCAGATCGTCAGCGCGCCGAACGCGACGATCAGGATCGCCGACAGCCAGAGCATCGGCGACACGCGGCCCAGTTTCAGCTTCGAAACGATTACCGCGATCGTGATTGCTGCCATGAACACCGCCGTACCGATGAAGACGTTCGTCAGTTTGTAAGCGAGAAAAAAGACCACCAGCGGCCCGTAATCGAGCGCGAGCGAAAGCCCGGTTCCAGGTTTTGACTTCGCTTCGCTCACGTACGCACTCCTGCAATCGCATTGGCCAGTTCGACCGGATCAAACGGTCGCAGGTCATCAAGGGTTTCACCGACGCCGACCGCATGGATCGGCAGGCCGAATTTCTCGGCAGCCGCAACCAGTACGCCACCCCGCGCCGTGCCATCGAGTTTCGTCATGACAAGGCCGGTCACGCCCGCGACTTCCTTGAACACCTCGATCTGTGACAGCGCATTCTGGCCGGTGGTCGCGTCGAGCACTAGGACGACATCATGCGGCGCCTCCGGATTGAGGCGACCGAGAACGCGCCGGATCTTGGCGAGCTCGTCCATCAGTTCGCGCTTGTTCTGGAGGCGGCCGGCGGTATCGACGATGAGTACGTCGATGCCCGTCGCCGTCGCCTGCTTGACCGCATCATAGACGATGCCGGCCGCATCGCCGCCTTCGGGGCCGCTGACGATGGGAACGCCGAGCCTGTCCGCCCACACTTTGAGCTGGCCGATGGCGGCAGCGCGGAATGTGTCGCCCGCAACGAGCATGACGCCATAATCCTGTTCGAGAAACAGGTTGGCCAGTTTGGCGATCGTAGTCGTCTTACCCGACCCGTTGACGCCGATGACGAGGATCACCTGCGGGCGGGGGAAGGCGATAATCTCCAAAGGCTTTGCCACCGGCGCCAGTATTGCAGCGATTTCCTCGGCGACGACGGTGCGGACACCCCGTTCATCGGCACCGCGTTCGAACATGCGATTCTCGAGCCGGCTGCGCACGCGCGCAGCGGCACCGGCGCCGAGATCGGAGGCGATCAGCAACTCCTCGACGGAATCGAGCGTATCGCTGTCGAGCTTCGTCGCCGCGACGATCTCGGCCAGCCCGCCGCCGATCTTTTCGGAGGTCCGTTTGAAGCCCGAGAACAGGCGCTGGGTCCAGCTGGTGCCGCTCATGCCGGGGCAACCATTAGGTGGGAGGAATCGGCGGCCAAGACATGCGCCTTCACGATCGAGCCGGGCAGCTGAGGGCCCGAAAAACGTGCCGGCGCAAAGTTGGGAGCATGACCGTTGATCCCATTGCGTTCGACGAGCACCTCCTGATCGCTTCGGACCAGCGATGCCAGCCAGGCGACCTGACGCGAAGTTGACACGGTCCTGAGTTCAGCGGCGCGGCGACGTGCGATGGCCGACGCGATCTGAGGCATGCGGGCCGCCGCGGTCCCGGGACGTGGCGAATAGGGGAAGACGTGCGCCGACACGATGTCACAGGCTGCAAAGCTATCGAGGCTGTTTCGGTGCATCTCTTCGGTTTCGGTCGGGAAGCCTGCGATCAGGTCTGCGGTAATCGCAATCTCCGGCCGCGCGGCCTTCAGGCGCTCGACCAGATCCAGGGCCTGTGCCGGCGTGTGGCGGCGCTTCATGCGCTTCAGGATAATCGGGTCGCCCGATTGCAACGATAGATGGACGTGCGGCATGACGCGGGGTTCGTCGGCGAGCAGCGCGAACAGCGGGGCATCGACTTCAGCCGGATCGAGCGACGACAGGCGCAGGCGGGGCAGGGCGGGCACCCGGCGCAGGATTTCGGCCACCAGCCCGGCAAGCGATGGGCGGTAGCTGGTCAGATCGACGCCCGTAAGCACAACTTCACGGTGGCCGCGCCCGACGGCTGCCACGACCGCTTCGACGATCTCGGCCATGTCGAGCGAGCGGCTCGACCCTCTCGCCAGCGTTGTCACGCAAAAAGTGCATTCATGGTCGCAGCCATTCTGCACTTCCACGAAAGCGCGTGCGTGACCAGCACCGCTCACCGCCGGTCTGGCATCGCGCAACTCATGCTTGTGCACGACGCGGGTGACTTCGGGCATTGCCGTGAAGGCCGCTGCGTCGGTTTCGACGGCACATCCCGTGATTGTGATCGGAACGCCGGGCCGCTCACGTGCGATGCGTCGCACAGCTTGGCGCGCCTGGCGCACCGCTTCGCCAGTCACGGCGCAGCTGTTTATGATCACCTGCTCCGCGCCGCCAGCGAAGCGTGCCTGCATTGCGGCTCCCTCGGCAATGTTCAGGCGGCAGCCGAAATCGATGACCTGCGCACTCATAACGGGAAAGCGTCCCAGTCGAATTCGCCCGAATAGACGTGCGTCGCGGGGCCGGTCATGCGGATGCCGCGCCCTTCGGCCCAGTCGATCTCGACCGTACCGCCGGTCATCGTCACGCTCACCGGGCTCGACACGCGCTTCGACCGGATGGCCGCGACGGCGGTTGCACAGGCACCGGTCCCGCAAGCAAGGGTGAGGCCGGCGCCACGTTCCCACGTCCGCAGCGAAAGCCCGCCTGGACCCATCACCGTTGCGACGTTCACGTTGATCCGATCCGGAAACAACGCATCGGTTTCGACTTGCGGGCCGAGTGCCTCGATGTCGATCGCAGCATTGTCGGCCACGAAGAAAATGACATGCGGATTGCCGACGTTGACGGCGACAGGGTTCGACAGATCGCCCCACGCGACCGGCATGGCGGTCGTGTCCACCGCATAGGCAAGCGGAATTTCATCCCACCCGAAGCGCGGCGGTTGAAGATCGACTGTGGCAACGCCGCCCTCTGCCGCAATCGTGACGTCACCACCCGATGTCGCCAGAACGGCATCGCCCATGAGCAGCGCGACGGCGCGGAAGGCGTTGCCGCATGCTTCGGCCGGGCTGCCATCCGAATTCCAGATGGTCATTGCCGCATCGCGATCCGGCGACGCGTCCAGCACGATCAGCTGGTCGCACCCGATACCCGTGCGGCGGTCGGCCATTGCGCGTGCCCGACGCGCAGACATGGCGACGGGTTCGGCGCGCGCATCGAGCACGACAAAGTCGTTCCCCAGTCCGTGCATCTTGTGAAAGCGGCCGTTCATCGCCGAGGGCATCTAGGGACCGTGCTGCCAAAGAACAACGCCGGTTACGATGGTCTTGCTGTCAGGCCGATTTTCGCAGGTCCATGACGTCGAGGTCGACGATCGCTTGTCCAGCGCGCGACGTCGGCAAAAGATTGCGCTCTGCGAGCAGGCGCCGTGTGCTTTCTATCGACGTCGGCCGGCCATAGGACCAGCCCTGTCCCTTGTGACATCCGAGCTGAAGCAGACGTTCCTCGATCTTCGCGGTTTCGATGCCTTCGGCAGTGACCGGCAGGCCCAGGCTGTCGCCCAGGCGCGCGATGGCATTCACGATCGCTGCGCTCTCGGTGTTGTCGAGGATCGAGATAACGAAGCTCTTGTCGATCTTGATACGGTCGAACGGCAGCGCGCGCAGGTGCGCGAGAGACGAGTAACCGGTTCCGAAATCGTCGAGCGACAAGCGGATCCCCTGGTTCTTGAGGCTGGCGACCGTCGACTGGGCCAGCGCCAGATTTTCGAACAGCGAGCTTTCGGTGATCTCCACCTCAAGGCGTGTCGGCGGAAAATTGGTTTCAGACAGAAGCTTCACGATCTTTTGCGCCAGCCACGGATCCTTGAGCTGGGTCGGGGAGATGTTGACTGAGACTGTCAGCGCCGAATCCCAATTGCGTGCCTCGATGAATGCCAGCCTCATGACAGCCATCGACAGGTCGGCGATCATGCCGGTTTCCTCTGCAATCGGGATAAAGTCGTCGGGCAGCACCAGACCCTGGGTCGGATGGTTCCAGCGCGCGAGCATTTCGAACCCATGCAGGCGGCCCGTCGTAAGGTCGATCTGCTGTTCGAAATACGGAACGAATTCGCCGCGCGGGATGCCTGTCCGCATCGCCGTTTCCAATTCGTTGCGGGTCCGCAGCTCGTGTTCCATCGACGCATCGAACCACGACCAGCGGTTGCGCCCCTGACGTTTGGCCGAATACATCGCGATATCGGCACGGCGCATCAAACCCTCGATCTCGATGCAATCGGCTTCTGATCGCGCAATGCCGCACGAGACGGAAATGTGAACGTGGACGCCGTCGGCATCGAACGGTTCTGCAAGGCGACAGACGATGGCGTCGGCGATGTTTTCGACAGCGTCGGGATTGCCATCGTCAAAAGCGAACAAGCAGACAAATTCATCGCCGCCAAGGCGCGATGACTGTGCAGCCGGTGGGAGAAGCCTGGAGATTTCTGCGGCCACTGCTTTCAGCAGCGCATCCCCCACGACGTGGCCGTGGACGTCGTTGACGTTCTTGAAGTGATCGAGATCGAACATCAGCATCGCCACGGCCTTTTGCCGGTGAAAGCTCCGCCCGATCAGCGCACTGCCTTCGTCGGCAATCCCGCGGCGGTTGTAGAAGCCAGTCAAGGGATCGCGCGATGCAAGTGACTGCGCGCGCTGCTCGGCGTCAGCATGTTCAGACACTTCCTTCGATAAATCCTGGTAACGCCGCCACCCGAACAAGATCAAGGCGACGTTGAGCAGCAGCGCGACCGACAACATACGGTCTGCGCCGCCGCCAACACCCTTCAACGTGTCGATTATATTCGATACAGCCTGGCTGCCAGTGCCCACAAACATGATGAGCGCAGCAACAACGATACCGCCCGTAACGATGTCATTGCGCGCGTTGGCGGTTCTGGAACGGTTGACGTTCAACTCGGACAAATGGAATCCCCGCCTGCTCAATTGGGAAGAGGTAAGCCCGCGCCGTGAACAAGCGGTAAACGAACGCACCGCTAGTAGACGCTTGGGTTGACCAAATCGCGACGCTGCCGTATTGGCCCGTCCCAGAGAAGAGCACCACGGTGCGCGCCAGTCGACGAGGTTTCGTCCACTGGCGTTTTTTGCGTTGGAGTGAGCAAGTTTTGTTCGATTCGCTGAGCGACCGCCTTGGAGGCGTATTTGACCGCCTGCGCGGCCGTGGTGCGCTGACCGAAGCAGATGTTCGCGCGGCCATGCGCGAGGTGCGCGTTGCGCTGCTCGAAGCTGACGTTGCGCTACCTGTCGCCCGTTCGTTCGTCGACAGCGTTACCGAAAAGGCCGTCGGATCCAGCGTACTCCGCTCGGTTACGCCGGGCCAGCAGGTCGTCAAGATCGTCAACGACGCGCTGGTCGAAATGCTCGGGTCCGAAGCGTCCGACCTTGAGCTCGACGTAACACCGCCTGCGATCATCATGATGGTCGGCCTTCAGGGCTCGGGCAAGACGACTTCAACGGCAAAGATCGCCAAGCGGCTAACCGAGAAAGACCGCAAAAAGGTTCTGATGGCGTCGCTCGACGTCAATCGTCCTGCCGCCCAGGAGCAGCTGGCGGTGCTCGGCGAGCAGGCGGGTGTCGCAACGCTGCCGATCGTCAGCGGACAGCAGCCGGTCGATATCGCCCGGCGCGCGCTGACTGCGGCAAAGCTTCAGGGCTTCGACGTCCTCATGCTCGACACGGCAGGTCGCCTGCATGTCGATCAGGCGCTGATGGATGAGATGCGCGCCGTCTCGCAGGTCTCTTCGCCGACCGAGACCTTGCTCGTGGTCGACAGCCTGACCGGTCAGGACGCCGTCAACGTTGCCAAAACATTTACCGACCAGGTTCCGCTGACTGGTGTCGTGCTGACCCGCATGGACGGCGACGCGCGTGGCGGTGCCGCACTGTCCATGCGCGCCGTCACCGGCAAGCCGATTAAATTCGTCGGCACCGGGGAAAAGCTCGACGGGCTCGAGCTGTTCCACCCCAGTCGTGTCGCGGGCCGCATCCTCGGCATGGGCGATGTGGTCTCGCTGGTCGAGCGTGCCGCCGAGAGCATCAAGGTCGAAGACGCCGAGGCAATGGCGGCCAAGATGGCTAAGGGTCAGTTCGACATGAACGACCTTCGGATGCAGCTGAAGCAGATGCAGAACATGGGTGGCCTCGGAGCGCTCGCGGGCATGATTCCCGGCATGAAGAAGGCACAGGCAGCGATGGCATCGGGCGCGGTCAGCGACAAGATGCTCGTGCATATGGATGCGATCATCGGGTCGATGACGCCCAAGGAACGCGCCAAGCCCGAACTGCTTCAGGCCAAGCGAAAGATCCGCATCGCCAAAGGGTCCGGCCTCACTGTGCAGGACGTCAACAAGCTGTTGAAGATGCACCAGGAAATGGCCGGTGCCATGAAAAAGCTCAAGAAGATGGGCGGCATGAAGGCACTGATGGGAATGATGGGCGGAAAAGGCGGCCTCGAAGGTATGCTGGGCGGGGCTATGCCGGGTGGCATGCCGTCGCTTCCGCCGGGTTTCATGAAAAAGAAATAACGATTTAACGAAGGAAGTAAGACAATGGCAGTTTCAATTCGTCTCGCACGTGGTGGCTCGAAAAAGCGCCCTTATTACAAGATCGTGGTTGCCGACGCGCGTGCATCGCGTGATGGCAAGTTTATCGAGCGTCTGGGCAGCTACAATCCGCTGCTCGCCAAGGACGACGCCAACCGCGTCGTGCTCGACAGCGACCGCGCCAAGCATTGGCTGAGCGTCGGCGCACAGCCCACCGACCGCGTTGCCCGTTTCCTTGACGCCGCTGGCCTGCGTGAACGGGCCGCGCGCAACAACCCCAACAAGGGCAAGCCTGGCGAAAAGGCGACCGATCGCGCGGAAGAACAGCAGAAGAAGGCCGCCGAAGCCGCCGAAGCAGCTGCGGCCGCCGCAGCAGCACCGGCTCCCGAGCCTGAAGTCGTTGCTGAAGAACCTGTTGCTGTAGAAGCGCCGGTCGAGCAGGCCGCTGCCGAGGAAGCTCCTGCCGCAGAAGCCGTACCTGCTGACGAACCCACCAACGAAGGCGTTTCGGCTGCAGCCCCTGCCGAAGGTGCCGAAGAGCCCCAGGCCGAAGCCGCTGTCGCCGAGAGCGCCAGCGCGCCCGCCGAAGGTCCTGCCGAAGAAGAGCAGCAGGCCTAAACCTTGGACCCGCGCCGCCCCGTCACGCTCGCCGCAATTGCCGGCGCGCATGGCGTGGGCGGCGAGGTCAAGCTCAAGCTCTTCACCGAAGATTTGTCGGGCTACAAGAGTTTCAACGACGGCGCGCTGACGCTGAAGTCCTTGCGCGGCAACATCGCTCGCTTTGCCGAAATCGCTGACCGAACCGCGGCCGAGCGCCTGCGCGGGACGGCGCTTACCGTCCCGCGCGATACACTTCCGCCGTTGGAAGAGGGGGAGTATTATCACTCCGACCTTATCGGTTTGCCCGCCGTGTCCACCGATGGCGCGGAACTCGGTACGGTTGTCGCAGTCGAAAACTTCGGCGCGGGCGACGTGATCGAAATCGAACGTCCCGACAAAAAGCGCTTCATGGTCCCGATGCGCCCCGACGCAGTCCCCGAATGGGGCGAGCGAGTGGTAATTGACAGCGCGTTCATTACGTAGTATATACATTACGTATATACGGAGGCAGTCATGGAAGATCGCACGGAATATCAGGGCAAGACATTCAAGTCGGGCAACTCGGTAGCTTTGCGGCTTCCTAAAGGCCTGGGCATACCCGAAGGGACCGAAGTTCAAATGGTGCGGGAGGCACCGATGACATTTCGCGTACAGCCGGTTGATGCGCCGAAACGCAAGATTGACGTCAGCGGCTTCGCGGGAAAAGCGCCGTGGCTGAAACCGTTGCCGCGCGAATTGCGTGAGTTCGAAGAACGCCCGAGCACAATTGCGCGGCGCGAAGCCGCCGAGGCTGCTGCCAAGGCGCAAGACGAGGCGTGATCCGCTACCTGATCGATGCCGACAGTTCGATCTATTCCATGATCGATGCTGACGCGCCGATTACTCGGCGGATCGCGTCCTCCGACGCTGGCGAAATCGGCATATCGGTGATCAGCTTTGCAGAGATCGCGCTGGGATCGAACGTTGGGAAACCGCCACCACCACACGTTCTTGAAGCATTTATCGCCGTTATTCCTCTACTGCCATTCGACGAAGCAGCGGCACGCGAATATGCGAAGCTGCCCTTTAAGCGGGCGCGGTTCGACCGGTTGCTGGCGGCGCATGCGCTGAGCATCGGGGCGGTGGTGATCAGCAACAACGAAGCCGACTTTGCCGATGTGCGGGGGTTGAAGGTAGAGAACTGGACGATTTGATGTTGCTGGTTGTCATCTATGCGGGTGCTGCAGTCGTGACTTGGGCCACTATGCACGCATCGTTATTTTACGCGGTCGGGTGGCGCGGAGACGTCAAATACTGGATTGCCACCTGTGGTTTGATACCGACAGCTTTGTTGGCGTATGGCTCGTATCTGTTGATGGCGTTCGTTCCACCCACAATTTACGATCCAAGCCTACCTGATCCAGGACCACTAAATTTTGCCAATTCCATGGCGCTTGGGTTTTTTCCAGCATTTGCCTACTTTGTCGTTAGTATCCCGCTATCCGCATTCGCGCTTTGGGCGGCTCGATCCAAATGACCTTTACCACCCAAATCCTGACTCTCTACCCCGAGATGTTCCCCGGGCCGCTCGGCACATCGCTGGCGGGGCGTGCGCTTGCCGAGGGCAAATGGTCCTGCACCTCCATCCAAATCCGCGATTTCGCGACAGACAAGCACAAGTCCGTCGATGATACCCCCGCTGGCGGCGGGGCAGGGATGGTGATGCGCGCAGATGTGCTCGCCACCGTCGTCGATCACGCCCTCGCGGCCCAGCCGAACGCACCCCTCCTCGCCATGACGCCGCGCGGCACCCCGCTGACCCAGACTCGCATCCGTGACCTCGCCAGCGGCCCCGGTGTCACCGTCCTGTGCGGGCGTTTTGAGGGGATCGACGAGCGGCTGTTCGACGCCAGACCGCAGATCGAACAGGTCTCGATCGGCGACTTCATCCTGTCCGGCGGAGAAGTTGCAGCGCTGGTGCTGCTCGATGCTTGCATTCGCCTCCTCCCCGGCGTAATGGGCGCGCCCTTGAGCGGAGATGACGAGAGCTTCGAAACGGGGCTTTTGGAATATCCGCACTACACCCGACCCGCTGAATGGGAAGGGCGCACGATCCCGCAAGTGTTGCGATCGGGGGATCATGCGAAAATCGCAGCTTGGCGTAACGCCCAGGCAGAAGACGATACACGGTTACGCAGACCGGACCTGTGGGAGCGCCATGTCGGGGCTCGGGTCCAGCCTGCCTCTGGCGCGCGACGAAAGAATAAGGATTAAATGGGGCATGAACCTCATCCAGACGATCGAAGCCGAAAACATTGCCAAGCACACTGCCAAGCGTGCCATCCCCGAATTCCGTCCCGGTGACACGCTGAAGGTTGGCGTCCGCGTCGTCGAAGGCGAGCGTACCCGCGTCCAGAACTACGAAGGCGTTTGCATCGCGCGTTCGAACAAGGGCATGGGATCGAACTTCACCGTTCGCAAGATTTCGTTCGGCGAGGGCGTCGAGCGCGTCTTCCCGCTCTATTCGCCCA
>JBDUBD010000060.1:0-16251 GCA_040004295.1 Sphingomonadales bacterium
ACACCGACACGTCGGGTACGCCGAAGTACAACCTCGGCCTCTCGCAGCGTCGTGCTGATGCGGTCAGCGCATACATGCAGTCGAAGGGTATTGCCGGCGGTGTCATCACGACACAGGCTCTTGGTGAGACCAATCTGCGTGTTCAGACCGCGGACGGTGTCCGCGAGCTTCAGAACCGTCGCGTGGAAATCACGTACGGCGCTGGCGCAGGCCAATAAGCCTTTTCATCCCGTAAGGGTTGGAAACGAGAGGGGCTGGTCGAAAGACCGGCCCCTTTTCGTTTTGGGGGGCTTCGTTGGTCAAGTAATGATCTTGTGTGTTGAGGCGAGCGGGCTGTAGGAGCGGCAGCATGTCAGCACCGCTTCCCAAGCCATGGGTCATGGCCATTGCCCCCTATATTCCCGGTCGCGCGACGACGGATGGCGAAACGCCCGCTATCAAATTGTCGTCAAACGAAAATCCCCAGGGGACCAGCGAAGCGGCACGCGCGGCTTTTGCGGCCCACAAGGTTGATCTCTATCGTTATCCCGATGCCAGCGCCGCAGATTTGCGGGCAGCGATCGCGGCGGCGCACGACCTTGATCCCGATCGCATTATCTATGGCACGGGTTCCGACGAGATCCTGCACCTCGTAACGGGTGCCTATGCGGGGCCGGGGGACGAGGTCATCTACGTCCGCTACGGTTTTTCGGTTTATGACATCGCGGCGCGCCGTGTCGGGGCGACACCTGTTATCGCCTCCGATCGCGATTTCGGGACCGACGTGGACGCGATCCTGGCGGCCGTGACCGACCGTACGCGTCTGGTTTTCGTTGCCAATCCGAACAATCCCACTGGCACCTATTCGACCCGTGACGAGATCCAGCACCTGCACGCGGGTCTGCCATCCTCGGTCATGCTGGTCCTCGATCAAGCCTATGCCGAGTACCTCGAAACGGGCGAGGACGACGGGGGGCTGGAGCTTGCTCGCACCCAGCCAAATGTCGTGGTGACCCGCACATTCTCGAAAATCCATGGTCTTGCTGCCGAGCGGATCGGTTGGGGCTATGGTTCCGCCGAGGCCGTCGCCGCTATGCACCGTATCAGGGCGCCATTCTGCGTGACGACCGCCGGACAGGAAGCCGCGATCGCCGCGCTCGGCGCGCATGACTTCATCGACCGCAGTCGGAGCGAGAATGCCAAGTGGCGCGCTTGGTTCAACGATGAAATAGCGAAGCTGGACAACGCCGGACTGCGCACGGTACCGTCGAAGGCGAATTTCGTACTCGTGCTGTTCGAAGGCGCGATAAACGCCGAGACTGCATACAAGGGATTAATGGAGCAGGGTTATATCGTCCGCTGGGTGCCGGGACAGGGGCTGCCGCAGGGGTTGCGAATGACGATTGGCACCGAGGCCGAAACACGCGGATTGGTGGCGGCGCTGCGCAAGGTCGTCGGCGCGCACTGACATCGGCCGGGCCATTGCGGCCTCCCTTCACAGTGCCTAGGCTCTCTCCAAAGAGCGAGGGCTGAAGAGCACAATGAGCGATGTAACCGAGACGCGGACGCGGATTCCTGCGCCGCAGCCCCTGCCGCTGATCGGAAATCTGCATCAGATTCCGAAGGCGGGGCTCATTGGCCATCTGCTTGAACTCAGCAAGGAATTCACCGACCCCGGCATCTTCAAACTGCTATTTGGCAGCCGTGTCGGCCTGTTCGTCACCAACCCCGATCTCGTTGCCGAGTTGTGCGACGAGACACGCTTTCGGAAGATTCCGGGGCCGGGTCTGCGTGTCGTGCGCAAGTTCGCGGGCGATGGCCTGTTCACGGCGTTTAGCGAGGAAGCGAATTGGGGCAAGGCGCACCGCATCCTGCTTCCAGCGTTCAGCCAGCGGTCGATGCGCGGCTATTACGACCTTATCCTCGAGGTCTGTGACAAGCTGGTCGCGAAATGGGAACGACTGTCAGGGCAAGAGGTGCTGGTCGCGGACGACATGACGCGCCTGACGCTCGACAGCATCGCGATTGCGGGGTTCGGCCACCGGTTCGAGAGTTTCGAGCATGACGAACTCGATCCATTCCTGCTGAGCCTCGGCGATGCGCTGGGTGAGGCGCTCAACGTCATTACGCGTCTGCCGATCCAGCAGAAGTTCGCAAAAAAATCGACCGCGCAGTTCAACGCCGACATCGCGACGATGAACGCGCTTGTCGACGATGTGATCGCCCAGCGCCGCGCGCAGCATGCGCAAGGCGAGGCGACGGATGCGAAAGATCTGCTCAACCTGATGCTGACGGCGGTCGATCCGGAGACCGGCGAGCGGCTCGACGATCTCAACATTCGATACCAGGTGCTGACTTTCCTGATCGCCGGGCATGAGACCACTTCGGGCCTGCTGACCTTTGCGTTCATGGAGTTGCTCAAGTCGCCCGCGGTGCTCGCGCAGGCCTATGCCGAAGTCGACCGCGTCCTGCCCGGTGACACGCGCCCCGCGTATGAACATCTCGCGCATCTGAAAGTGATCGAGCGGATCGTGAAGGAGACGCAGCGGCTGTGGCCGACCGCTCCGGTTTTCTCGGTCGGGCCGTATGAGGACGAGATCGTCGGCGGCAAGTGGAGGCTGCGCAAGGACCGACCGGTCAACGTCTATGTCCCCGGTCTTCATCGCGATCCAAGCGCGTGGGAAGGCCCGGACGAGTTCGACATCGATCGCTGGCTGCCCGACGCGGAGGCGACGCATCACCCGCATGGCTACAAACCTTTCGGCAATGGCGCGCGCGCCTGCATCGGTCGGCAGTTCGCATTGGTCGAGGCAAAGCTCGCGCTCGCGATGATCCTGCAGAAGTTCGGGATTGCCGACCGGCGCGGTTACCGGATGACGCTGAAGGAATCGCTGTCGATCAAGCCCGACGACTTCTGGATGCGCATCCGCATGCGCAAGCCGGGTGAGCGCCTGACCGTTGCCGAGCCGGTCAAGATCGAGAGTGGCGGCAGCGACATCGGGTCTGCGGCAGGCGCGGGGCAGCGCCTTTCCGTAGTCTATGGCACGTCGCTGGGCACCGCGCGCGACATCGCTGAAGAGATCGTCGAACGTGCGTCCGCCGACGGGTTCGAGGCGCGCAGTGTGTCGATGGACGAGGCGCTTGGTACGCTGCCGGAAGACCGCGTGATCGTGGCCGTGACCGCGACGTACAACGGTCGGGCGCCGGACTCTGCGCTTGCTGCGGAGGCGGCGATTGACGCTGGGCAGTTCGCGGAAGCGAAATGGCCCGACACGAAGTTTGCCGTACTCGGTATCGGCAATTCGCAATGGCCGAACTATCAGGCCTTCCCGAAGAAGATCGATGCCGCATTCGAAGCGACAGGAGCCCAGCGCCTGTGCCCGCGTGGCGAGGCGAACGGCGATGGCGACTTCGACGGCGGTGTTGCCGCCTTCCTGAAAGACCTTTGGGCTGCGCTCGGTAGCAAGGGTGAAGCGGTCAAGGCGTCAGGTCTGAGCCTGCAAATCGTTGATGGGCGCGATGCGCGCGCCGCCGTGCTTCCCGATCAGGCGGTCGAGATGCAGATCGTTCGCAACGACGAACTCGTGCGACCCGCCGATGGCCTGTGGGATTTCGCAAAAGAGCCGCCGCGCGGTTCGACACGCTTCATTACGCTCAAATTACCCGAGGGTGAGGTCTATGCCGCCGGTGATCACATCGCGATCTACGCACGCAACCGGAAAGAACATGTCGATCTCGCAATAGAGCGACTGGGCGTTCCAGGCGCGATGCAGGTTGTCCCGACGGGCGCGCGCGGGCGGTTCCGCCACCTTCCGGTGGGGCGTACTGTTACGGTGCGGCAGTTGCTGACGGACTTCGTCGAAATCCAGGATCCCATGCCACGCCGAGCGCTCGATGTGGTGGCGGCGCAGACGCGTTGCCCGAACACCAAGGTCGATCTGGCCAAACTTGCCGATGGCACGGTGTGGCAGGCCGAGGTTGCGGACAAAAGGCTGACCCTGTTGGGCCTGCTGGTCAAATATCCTGCAGCCGAACTGACGCTCGACAGCTTTGTCGAATTGTCGTCGGCGATTGCCCCCCGTTTCTATTCGATCGCCTCGTCACCGCTGGTCAGCGCCGACACCGCCGACCTGATCGTCGGGACAGTCCAGTCGCCCGCCTGGTCGGGGATCGGTACGCATCAGGGCTTTGCTTCGACGCACATGCGCGACCTTTCGCCGGGAGACCATGTCTTCGGCTATCTCCGTCGTCCCAATCCGCCGTTCGCGCCGCCGCAGGACGGTGCCGTGCCGCTGGTGCTCATCGGGCCGGGAACAGGCTTCGCGCCACTGCGCGGGTTCGTTCAGGAGCGCGCGGCGCTCGATGCGACGGCGCCATGCCATCTGTTCTTCGGCGCGCGCCATCCCGATCATGACTGGCTGTGCCGCGAGGAAATGGAGCGCTGGGCAGGGGACGGCGTTGTCGATCTCCATATGGCGTGGTCGCAGGTGCCAGGGCATCCGCATCGTTATGTGCAGGACGCGATCTGGGATGCCCGCGATGCTGTGTGGGACGTGGTTGCCAAGGGGGGGCAGATATTCTTGTGTGGCGACGGAAAATACATGGCCCCTGCTGTCCGCGACACTTTGATCCGTATCCATTCGGACAAGACTGGCGGCGATCACCTCGCAGGATCGACCTGGCTGGAAGGGCTTATCGAGGACGGCATCTATCACCAGGACGTGTTCGGGTTTGGGAAATGACGGGCGCTCGGATAGCATGACGCAAAACAGGGGGCGCACATGACAGACTTGTTCCGCAGGAAGATTGTTCTTCATGGCGATGACCAGCCTGAACACCACCGGATGGCGCGAACATTGTCATGGCCGCATCTCATGGCGCTCGGCGTTGGGGCGATCGTCGGCACGGGTATATTGACGCTGATCGGCGTCGGTGCCGACAGGGCTGGTCCGGCAGTGCTGATCAGCTTCGTCGTGGCAGGCGCGATCTGCGCGTGCGCGGCACTGTGCTATGCCGAAATGGCAACGATGATCCCCGCATCGGGCAGTGCCTACACCTATAGCTATGCGGTGCTGGGCGAAGTCATTGCCTGGGTTGTGGGATGGAGCCTGATCCTCGAATACTCGCTGGTGGTGTCGACCGTTGCGGTGGGCTGGTCGGGCTATGCCGTCGGATTTCTCAAAGGGCTGGGGATCATCCTGCCCGACTGGATGACGCACGGGCCGGCAGTTGCGGGGAGTGTGTTCGATGGAACGCTGCGCTTCACCGCGCAGGGCATCAACCTTCCGGCGGTTTTCATTATTGCCGTCGTTGCGGGCCTGCTGACGCTCGGAACACGCGAAAGCGCACGGATCAATACGGCGCTGGTCGTGCTCAAGATCGTCACGCTCGCGCTGTTCGTAGCGGTTGCGCTGCCGCATTTCGATGCCGCGAACCTGAAACCGTTTGCGCCTTATGGCTATGGCAGTCTGGCGGGCGAGGGCGGCGTAAAATACGGCGTGATGGGGGCCGCTGCGATCATCTTCTTCGCCTTCTATGGTTTCGATGCGATCTCGACGGCCGCCGAAGAAGCGAAGAACCCCGAGCGAGATCTGGCCATCGGCATCGTTGGATCGATGGTTGCCTGTACGATCATCTACATGGTGGTGGCCGCTGCTGCGGTCGGCGCGGCGCATTTCACCATCTTCGGAAAGAGCGCCGAGCCGCTCGCACTCATCCTGCGCTCGCTCGGCCAGCCGGGCGTGGCAACCGTCGTCGCGGCCGCTGCGGCGATTGCGTTGCCGACGGTCATTCTCGGCTTCCTTTATGGGCAAAGCCGCATCTTCCTGGTGATGTCGCGCGATGGCTTCCTGCCACCGGCGCTGGCGAAGATTTCGTCGCGGGGAACACCGGCGCGAATCACGATGGTGACCGCCGTGTTCGTCAGCATCATCGCCGCACTCACCCCGCTCGATGTCATCGCAAGCCTCGCCAATGCCGGAACGCTCTGTGCATTCATTGCCGTGGCGGCTTGCGTCCTTGTTTTGCGTCGCCGCGACCCAGCGGGACGGCGGCCGTTCCGCGTCCCCCTCGCCTGGATTGTCGCGCCAGCGGCGATCATCGGGTGCGTCTATCTGTTTACCAGTCTGCAGACGGTGACACAGCAGTCGTTTCTCATCTGGAATGCCATCGGGCTGGCAATCTATTTTCTGTGGGGAAGGCGGCACGCCGTGATCGGCTAACCTGCAACAAACTGTCCCAAATCGCACCCTTGCTCCCGTCGCGATTCAGGTCCAGCATCTGCCGATAAGCGCCAGAGAGCGCGCCGGGAGAGAGCATGCAACAACTGAGCGGTCAGGACGCATCCTTCGTTTATCTCGAGACCCCATCGACGCCGATGCACATCGGCTCGGTCGGCATCTACGACCCCTCGACCGCGCCGGGTGGGTTCGTACGGTTCAAGGATATTTTGAGCTTCATCGAGAGTCGTCTGGGTGGCGCACGCTCGTTCCGTGAACGGCTGGTGCGTGTGCCGTTCGACATTGATCATCCGTACTGGATCCAGGATCCCGACTTCGACCTGGAATACCATGTCCGCCACATCGCCCTGCCGAGTCCGGGTGATTGGCGGCAATTGTGCATCCAGGTTGCGCGGCTGCACTCGCGCCCGATGGACCTGACCAAGCCGCTGTGGGAATTCATCATCGTCGAGGGCCTCGACAATATAGAAGGGCTGCCCAAGGGCTGCTTCGCGCTTGTGGCCAAGGTGCACCATGCTGCGATCGACGGGATGTCGGGGGTCGAGATGTCGGCAGCGGTCCATGACCTGTCGCCCGACAAGTCGAACCGCTTTCCCGATGAGGAATGGAAGCCGGAATCGAAACCAGGCATCGCCGACCTGCTGATCAGTGGCTATTTCAATGCGTTGCGCCAGCCGCAGAAATACCTCGAGACCATGGCGCGCAGTGTGCCGGGTATAGCCAAGTTGACGGCCGAGCTTAGCAAGGGCGAATTGTCGATTGCGGGCGCACGCACGCCGCCAAAAACGCGCTTCAATGCCAAGGTATCGTCGCACCGCGTGTTCGATGGCGTGTCATTTCCGCTGGCCGATGTGCGCGCGATCAAGGAGGCGGTGCCGGGCGCCACCGTCAACGATGCGATCTTGACGATCATCGGCGGAGGGCTGCGCAAATATCTCGACGAAAAGGGCGAGTTGCCCGAGGCAAACCTGACTGCAATGGCGCCGATCTCGGTCCGGCAGGAAGGCGAGAAGGCGGCACTGGGCAATCTCGTGTCGGCGATGGTCGTCAGCCTGGGTACGCATATCGCCGATCCGCTCGAGCGGTTGGCGCATATCCACGCCGATGCGGTCAATTCGAAGGGGCTAACCAATGCCGTTGGCGCGCGAACCCTGACCGATTATTCGCAGTTGATACCCAGCGGCCTCGCGGGACTGGGTGCACGGCTCTACACGCGGCTGGGTGCAGCGAATGCCCATGCGCCGGTGTTCAACGTGGTCGCGACCAATGTGCCGGGCAGCCGGGTGCCGTTGTATTTCTGCGGCGCGAAGATGGTCAAGATGTACGGTCTCGGCCCGATCTTCGACTCGATGGGTCTGATCAACACGATCTATTCCTATGTGGACGAGATCGCGATCAGCTTTACATCGGATCGCGACATGATGCCCGACCCGTCGGCCTATGCGACAGCGCTCAGGAATTCGTTCGACGAGCTGCTCGCGGTAGCAAAGAGCGGTGCAAAGCCCGCGGCAAAATCCAAAACGGCGAAACCGAAAAGAGCGAAGGAGACAGCGTGATGTCAAAGGGTGAAAAGATGAGCGACAAGGCGGCCGATGCGGTCAAAAAGGTAGGCAAGTCATTGAAGGATGCGACGTCGAAGGCCGCAGAAAATGCTGCGGCATTGAATACCAAGGTTATCGACCATGCCGAGGCGAATACCCGTGCAGCATTTTCCGCGATGCGATCGGCGGCAAGCGTGAAGTCGGTAAGCGATCTTGCGAAGGTTCAGACCGATTTTGTGAAGGAACAGGGCGCGCGGTCCATGACCCAGGTCAAGGAAGTCGGCGACCTGATCGCGCAATTCGGGCGCGATGCGATGGCTGCTTGGAGGCCGAAAGACTAAAACAGACGCCGCTCCGGCGGAGGCCGGGGCCACCATCTATTAAGAACTCTGATGCGAAAGGCCCCGGCCTCCGTCGGGGTGACGATATTTAGTGCACGTGCCCCGATGAAGGATAGAGCAACGTGCGAAGCCCCTTGCGCTCGAAGGGCTTCCATTCACCCTCCGGCAATGCCAGCCGATCGGCGACCGCATAGAGGACCGATGCGTTGACACCGAGGCCGCAATGGCTGCCGTTGACCTCGATGTTGTCAGTGGTCGCGCATGCGGGCTCGAGGCAGTTTTGCCATGCGACCACGCCGTCGCCCTTCGAAAAGATCGACGTGGACGGGACTGGCGGCGGCGCTTCGCTCTCGCGAAGCTGGGATTGGGTATCGGCGTCCTTCAACCGTTGGCCGGTCAGGAATTCATAAGCCTTCCACACATTCGTCGCGCGTGGATCGCCCGCAAAAGGCGAGCCGAGCGAGATTACCTGTCGCACCAGGTCGGGGCGGCGTCGCGACAACTGGCGTGCGAGAACGCCGCCAAGGCTCCAGCCGACAAGGCTGACCTTCTTGCCGGTCTTGGTGTAGATAGCCTCAAGCCGCGCGATGAGCTTTTCGCCTTCCCACCCAATAGCACGGGGGCCGAGATTACGACCGAGTTCCCAGGCATGGGCATCGTAGCCAAGGCTTTTCAGGAAGCGTCGCAACACTGTCGTGGACAGATCGCTGGTCACGAAACCGGGGAGCACGAGTACCGGATGTCCGTCGCCACGCTTAGCGGTCATGAGCAGCGGCGATGCGAGCGGCAAGGTTCCCAGCTCGAATAACGCGCGTCCGAGTTCGGTCAGCGCCAGCGCCGCCGACGGCGGTTTGCGATGTGCAACTCCATCCGGAAGTGCATGACTTGCCATCAAAATTCCTTTCCCGCCATCGGCCATATCTCTTCGCGGTTACGGTCCGAATGAATATCCTGCCCTAAAGGTTGCGGTTGTCGAGAGAAATCGTTGTCCCGACGAGGGGCGGTTTCCTGACTGCGGTCACGTGCGGACGACCGGTCAGGCAAAAGCGTCCCGCTTTGCATCTGCGCGCTCGACGTTGCAGGATAGGATCGCGAGGTCGTGGAATCGACCGTCGCGCCCGCGCAAGTGATCGCGCAGCATCGCCTCCCCGCGAAAGCCGGCTTCCTCGAATAGGGTGATCGCGCCGCGTTGGTCGGGCGTCATCCGCGCCATCAATTTGGTTGCGCCGGACTCTCGCGCCAGCGCCATACTCGCGTCGAGCAATGCGCGCCCGAGCCCCTTACCGCGCAGCAGGGGTGATACGAGCAGCCGGATTTCGGCAACATGCGCCGACCAGCCAAGCAGGTCTCGCACGATGGCGGTCGTCGCGACGACAGTATCGGCACCGTCGATCATTGCGGTAGCGACAAGGCTCTCCATCTCGCCTGAACTCAGCGCATCGGCCCATGTCTCGATCACGCGCGCATGCGTGATGTCGCGACTGAGGAACAGCAGGTCGTGCTCAGGTAGCCCCTGCGCAAACTCCACCACGCTCGTCGCGTCAGCACGAGCGAAGGGGCGGATGCTAACCCAGGTGCCGCCACAGTCGATGGTTGTCGTCATATGCTGCGCTCTCCCAGCCAGCGGTCGATTTGCGGCCACAGTCGTTTGATGGCGTTCGGCCCGGCGACAAGGCTGACGTGGCCACCTTTCAGCTCGATATGCTGCTTGTCGTGGGATCCGACCATGTCGATCAGCGGCGCAGACGCTGCGGCGGGCACGATATGGTCATGCTCGGCGGTGACGTGCAGAAAGGGGCAGGCGATGCGTGTCAGATCGACTGGCCGGCCGCCGACCGTCATCGTGCCGTTCATCAGTGCGTTGTCCCACATCAACTGCTTCGTTGTTTGCCGGAAATATTCGCCCGCGAGCGGAAGCATGTCCGCCGACCAGCGATCGAACATACGGTACGACTTTACGAAGTCGTCGTTCCACATGTTATCCCACAGCCGGAAGTTTCCCGCAGCGCGCTGGCCCGGACGCAAAAGGTCGAACGCGGAATAAAGCAGTTCGGTCGGGCAATTGCCGAGCGTATCGACAAGTCGGTCTACGTCGAAAAAGCGCTTGTCAGCCCAGGCCTGGAATGCGGGCATGCCGGTGAAATCGACCGGCGTAGTAAACGTTACGAGGTTCTTGAGACTGGTGTCGGCAAAGACGCTGGCCCACAGGATCGAAAGCACGCCGCCAAAGCAATAGCCGACGACCGAAAGCTCCTGCTCACCTGTGACTTCAGCAACCTTTGCAACGGCGGTCGGAAGGAAATCGCCGACATAGTCCTCCATCGCCAGATGTCGCTCGTCGGCCCGTGGCGCTTCCCAATCGACCATGAACACGTCGTATCCGGCGTCCAGCAGGAACTCGACGAAGCTCTGCCCCGGCGCCATGTCGAAGATATAGCCACGATTGGTCGTCGCCATGACGAGCAACACCGGCACACGGTACACGTCATCGACCCGGGGGCGGTAGTGGTAGACGCGCAAGGGGCCGCGCGCGACCAGAACCTCCTTAGTGCTGGCACCCAGTACCGGGGCGGGCGAAGAGAAGTACTCCAGACCCTTGATGTTGCGCAGCATGGCCCGCTCGAACTCGCCCTGTGCGCGGGTGAGTAGATCGGGTGCTTCGGTCATTGTGCCGAAGCTGGCTTTCTTCCACGTGTGGGTTTGGGTGTAGCAGGATTGGGAGCAGTGTGATCGCCGCCGCCAAGGCGGGCCTCGATACGTACCAGTGCCACTTCGATGGCACTCAAGCGCTGGCCGATCGATTCGACCTCGGCCTTGCTCGGCATATTGGCAGCCGACAATACCTTTGCCATCGCGTCCTGAACTGCGTTTTGAATCTGAAGCCCCGCCGTGGTTACACCATGCATGGCCTGCGCGGCTTCGGGTCGGGCGAGGAACTTGCTTCCATATTCATTGGACAGCTTTTCCCACTGATTCACGGCATCGCGGAACATTGCCATCGGGTCGGCCAAGGGATTGGGCGGTGTGGTCATGCCGCGATGGTCGGACCGAATGCTGCGGCGGTCAAGTCCCGCAGCATTCGGTCAATCCCGCACAACCTATCTGAACACGAAGATGTACAGCAGGATGATCACCGGGATCGGAATACCGATCAGCCAAAGCAGGATTCCCTTCACCGCATTGTCCTCCCGTTAGACCGCAGCATGCGGCGTTACGGGAAGACAACGGCGGTTCGGCAATCCGGTTCCGCTCAGAACGCTTTGGAAATCCCGAAGAAAAAGCCCCGACGCGCGCCATATTGCGGCGCTCCGACACCGACACCCGATCCGTCGCGGATCTCATAGACCTTGTCGAACACGTTCACGACGTCGAAGCGCACCGACAATCCCTTCAGCGCGCCGGGGCCGTCGAAATTCTGTGCGATACCGAAATTGGCGGTGATGTAAGACGGAAGCTTGCCGCCGTTAGGTATAACACCGGCCGGGTCGTCGGCGCGCAGACCATCTCCATATAGTACGTCAGCAGAGGGAACGAGCGTCCCGATGCCATCATGGATCGTCAGGCTGCCCCCCGCCGACGCGGTCCATTTCTGGGAATGGTCGGTATAGATGCTGTTGTTGGCAATATACGCGAGTTCATCTGGTGCGAAGAAGAACTGGCTCGAAATGATGTTCCGGCCCTTTTCCTCGCCACGCGCGACATTGGCGTAAAGCGAGACCGGACCCTTGTGATAGTCGGTCCGCAGTTCCACGCCCCAGGCATAGCCGGTGGCATAGTTGAACGGCGACAGCACCAGCGACGACCCGAACTGGCCCTCGTCGAGCAGGTTGCGCTTGTCCTTGTAGTAAGCGTCGATGCCGACCGTGAACCCGCCGCCGAGCTGCTGCTGGACGCCGGCGTCGAAATAATTCTCGCGTTCGGCGCGGACGGGATCGCCGAACGGAATTTCGGATGCCTTGGTCGTGCCGTTGAACTGAGCGACAGTGGTTGTACCGACCAGTTCCTGAGGCGGCGGCGTGAAATTGCGCGCGTAGCCGGCATGGATCGTTGTGCCGCCGCGTTTCCAGACCAGGTTGATGCGCGGGCTGAGCTGTTGCTCGCTGGTATAGGCGCGCACCGCGTCGAAACGCACACCATAGTTTAGTGTCAATTCGGGCGACAGTGACCATTCGTCCTGAAGGTAGACGCCATAGAGTTGGCCGGTCTTGCTGCCGCTGTCGGTGACCGTGAATGGGGTTGTAGAAGTCTGATTTCCATCAACGTCGACGTTGAAGATTTGTGAGACAACAGTCGACTGCGTCCGTTCGTTCTGAAAGAATACACCGAATCGAAGCGTATGGCTGTCCGACAGCTTGTAGCTGCCATCGACCTGTACGCCAGCGGCCAGGCTCGACAACTCCGACTGGTCGGAAAAACCGTTGAAAATGATGTCGCCACCGGCAGGGTCCGGCGTGAAGCGCGTCTTCGAATAGCGGATGAACGGTGCGATCTGAAAGTTCAGCGCGTCACCGGCATATTGATAGGCGAGCACACCGTAATGCGTGGTTTCGCGCTGGTTCTGGTCAAGCTGCGTCGAATCGAATGTCGTCTGCCCGTTCAGATTGAATGCCGGAACCTGACCCGGATTGTTCGGGATCTGGAACTCGCCGATCGCGGTGCCGCCGAACGCGGTCAGGCGGCTGCTGTCCGAAAGGATGTACGAGAGATAGCCGAACGCGCGGTATTGACGAGTCCGGTCGTGGATCGCGTCTCGGTCAGAGGTCGGGTTTTCGACGCCTATGTCGTTCTGAAGATAGCTGCCCGAGAAGAAATAATTGAGGTTGCCGGTCGACCCGCGCAACGACGCGCTCGGCTGGATCGTGCCGCGGCTGCCGCCATAATAGCCGATGTCGCCACCGTTATCGAACGCCCCAGTTCGGGTCTTTAGGCTGACAATGCCAGATGTGCGATACCCATATTGGGCGGGCAGCGTGCCGGTGATGAGGTCGATCGAATCGGCAAGGCGCGGGTCAAAGGTCTGCCCGAAGCCCGAAATGCTTTCCGGGACGATCACGCCGTTCAGCCGGTATTGCAAATTGGCGTGTTCGTTGCGGACGTGGATCGCGCCATAGCTGTCCTGCGTAACGCCCGGCGCCTGCAGGAGCACCTGCGTCAAGTTGCGGTCGGCACCGCCCGGCTGGTTGTCGAGCTGTTTGCGGTCGAACTTGAATTCGCTGGCGCCGAGCGATGGTTGGATCGCATCGCGCGCATCGTCCAGCCGCTTCGCCGTCACGACGATATCGGTTGGGCCGCTGTCGGCATCGCTGGGGGCAGTTTCGGCAAGGACCGGCGTCGACAGGGTGAGACCGGCAAGAAAGAGAACGCGGCGCATAACATCTCCGGCGGGAAGTAAAATCGTCCCGTACGAGCGCCTCATAACATGATGTTATATTGTATCAAGCTATCTCTATCGAGAAACACCCTCGGCCCGTCACGCCCGTCTTGCGCCGGGTCGCGGCCACACCTTGGCGCGATCAAGCCTTCTGTAAGCTGAACGGAATCGAGCGGTCAGGCGCTGTGCAGGGCGGCCCGGCTACCGAACACGGCTGGAAACGTCCTGGTCAGGACCAAGTGCAGTGCCCCGAGTCCTACGAACCACAGAACATCATTCAGTCCAACCGTGGCAACGATTGTCGGCGAGAAGTTTTCGATGCCGCTCGAAACTAGCGCATAGGCGAACAGCACACCCTCATACGCAACGAATGCCGCAAGCAACGCCACAACGGCATAGGGTGAGATGAGCTCGCTACGCCCGCGCAATACCGACTTGGCGGCCACCAGAGCCACAAATGCACCGATACCGATCACGACACCCCAGGCGACCGTGCTGATATCATGCGGATAATCGCGAAAACCGAAGCCGACGGCTTGATTGATCGCCCAGACCGACCCGACGAGGACCGCTGCGCGGCGTATGTCGAGGGTCAATGCGGCAATCGTTGAGAGCGCGGCGAAAGGGAAGACACAGGCGAAGAAATAGCTGCCAAAGATCGCGCTTGCACCCAGCACGGCGGACCAGAGGAGGGCGGCGGTCGTAGCTTGCTTCGTCATGTCGTCTGTTCCTTCGTCGCGTTGATTAGAGCAAGTTGTTGCAACAAGAAAGTGTACTCCCGCGCAGGCGGGAGTACATGGACTCACAATTTAACCCGCACCCCGACATGAGCGTTGCGGCCGGCCGTGCCATAGCCCGAGACGGTCTCGTAGCGTTCGTCGGTCAGGTTATCGACGCCGCCATAAACTTCGAACATCTGCCCGACCGTAAACGCCGCACGAAGGCCGACGAGGGTGTAACCGTCGAGGCTTGTCGGCGAGAAGGTCAGATAGTCGTTGTCGCGGCTGTCGCTGACGGCCTGGACGCTTGCGCCGAGGTGAACCCAGTCACGCGGGCTCCAGTCGATATTGCCGTTGATGCTGTTGCGCGGGCGACGAGGAAGGTCAGTGCCTTTATCGAGATCTTTCGCGTCCGTCAGCGTGTAGTTGGCACTTACGACTAGAGTGCTCGACGGGCGTAATTCGATGAAGCTTTCGACTCCCTTGGCCCGTGTTCGTGTGATGTTGACATAGACACCATTGGGGCGACTGACGCACCGCGGATCGGGGTTGCGGAAGCATGACATGAAGTCGATCTGATTGGTCGTGTCGCGATAGAAACCCGTTACGCCGATCTTCAACGTACCGTCGATCAGGCTCTGCTCGATACCAAGATCATAGCTCTGCGCAGTTTCCGGCTGCAGCTTAGGGTTGCCGTAGAGCGGGCTTCCAAGTTGGAATAGCGATGGAGCCTTGAATCCTTCGCCATAGCTGGCGCGCAGGACTGTCCCGCTGCCGACCTTCCACGCGGCGTTCGCGCTGAATGTCGTCTTGGTGCCATAGTCGCGATGATCGTCCACACGTGCCCCACCGGTCAGCGTGAGCGCTTCGAACGGGTTGGCGATCAGTTGTGTGTAACCGCTCGTCACGCCCGTCGATGTAGATGCCGCTCCAGTGTCGTAGCGCGACGTCTCGTGCTCGACGCCAAAGACTGTACGCAGCCACGGAGAGACCGCCGCATCGCCCTGATACTCGAAGCGTTCGATGCGTCCGTTGAAGAGCGACGGTGTGGCGCCGACACTGTCATAGCTCTGGCGGCGTGTGTCCGAAATCGTGAAGGCTAGCCGGTTCTTTAGTGCGCCATCGAACAACGTTGCCTTGATTCCCGCATAGCCGAACGCCTGTTTCGTCGTGCTGTAGCCGGTCGTGTCGGCAAAGCTGAAGAACGGCGGCGGAAAGCCGTCGAAATTGACCCGGCTGTCAGCGTAATTGCCGCGCAGATCTACGGTGATCGCGTCGGACAGGTCGATCTCGACGCGACCGTTCCCCGCATACTGACGATATCCGTCGCGTTCGGTCCCGAATTTGTACGCAGAGATACCGTCGTCATCGAAATAGCCGCCGCCGAACGACGCGCGCACGGGGCCGAAACCGCCGGAGATATTCCCGACCAGCTTCTTGGCGTCCTTATAGCCGTATTCGGCGTTCAGTGCCCCGCTCAGGCCCTCGGTCGGACGCGCGGTGACGATGTTTACCACGCCACCAATCGCTTGACTGCCCCACGGCACCGAATTCGGCCCGCGCAGGATTTCGATGCGCTCGATGTTGCCCGCGAGCAGGTTGCCGAAATCATAGCCTGCGCCGGTTACCGACGGGTCGTTGACGCGTACCCCGTCGATCAGGACCAGTGTCTGGTCGCCCTCCGCACCGCGAATGCGGACGGCGGTCGGCTGGCCGGGGCCGCCGTTGCGGCTGACCGTGACGCCGGGCGTGGTCGACAACAGGTCTGACACGACGACAGTCTGACGGGACTCGATCGTCTGGCGATCGATCACGGTGATTGCCTGACCGGTTTCTGTGGCCTTTTGCTCTGCACCGGTCGCGGTCACGACGATGGTCGCATCCTGCGCGAACGCAGCAGCGGGAAGCAGCGCGATGGCTGCGGCAGCGGTTTTGAAACGAAACACGAAATTCTCCTCAAACGTAACAACACACGATGTCGTCACGCGAGGGTGCTCCCCCGATCGCCCGCGTCTTCCCGCACGGACAAAGGACCGACCGCGACAGGCAGGTCTCCTGGCT
>JBDUBD010000061.1:0-16027 GCA_040004295.1 Sphingomonadales bacterium
GAATATCGGACCAGTCACCTATTTCCAGTTGATCGCGCGTTTCGGCAGCGCGGCTGCGGCGCTCGACGCAATTCCCAATCTCGCCGCGCGCGGCGGCGGGCGGGCACCGAAGATCGCCTCACTCGCCGATGTCGAGGCGGAAATGCGCACTGTCGATGGGCTCGGTGCGCGATATTTGTTCATCGGCGACGACGATTATCCGCCGCTGCTCGCCGAACTCGATTCCGCGCCGCCTGCGCTGATCGTGCGGGGGCGGCTCGACCTGCTCGAACGCCCGACCGTTGCCATCGTCGGCGCGCGCAATGCCAGCGCCGCTGCCTGCCGCTTTGCGCGCGGCCTTGCGCATGACCTGGCGGGCGAGGGGTGCCTGATCGTTTCCGGCCTGGCGCGGGGGATCGACACTGCCGCGCATCAGGGTTCGGTCGATGAGGGGACGGCTGGCGTCATCGCCAGCGGCATCGACATCGCCTTCCCGCCCGAAAATGCTGAACTTCAGGATCGCATCGCGCACGACGGTGTATTGATCACCGAACAGGTGCCGGGCCGCGAGCCGCTCGCCCGCCATTTCCCCTCGCGCAACCGCATCATCGCCGGGATGGCACTGGGCACGGTGGTGATCGAGGCCGCGCCGAAATCGGGCAGCCTCATCACCGCGCGCCTTGCCAACGAAGCGGGCCGCGAAGTCATGGCCGTTCCCGGCAGTCCCCTTGATCCGCGCGCGCAGGGCTGCAATTCGCTAATACGTGAAGGCGCGACGCTGGTGCAAAATGCGGCCGACGTTCTGGAGGCTATACGCCCCATGGGAGACATGGTCCGCGCTCCGGCCGACCGTTGGCATACCGCGCCGACGGATGCCGATGCGGACGATGCGGCGCGTGGCAAGATTACTGACCTGCTCGGTCATACGCCCGTTGCTGTCGATGAACTCGTCCGCCAGTCCGGCGCGCATCCGGCGACTGTGGCAGCGGTGTTGCTAGAGTTGGAATTGGCGGGACGGTTGGGACGGCACGCAGGGGGACGAGTCAGTTTGGGGTGAATAGCGAGCAGGGCAGTTAGACGTAGCTTACGCAACTAAAATCTGTCTGACTGTTAATACATTTCGATATTGAGGGTTCTCGCAGAACGCCCGTTCAGCGAATGAGAAGTCCGATTTGTTTGAGAATATCTCATGCGAAGCCCATGCACACTGCAGATAATTGAGGTTTTCTACATTTCCCTCGTCAGCCTTCAACGGACACCCCAGCGTCAACGCTCGATAGAGGGGGCCAGCGCTTTCCAAAACACGATCGGCAACGACCTGCTGTTCCTGTGTAGCAGTTATGGGAAAACCGGAAAACGGTGCGCTAAAGGCGCTGCTCATCATAATGTTAGCGGCGTATTTATAGCCGTTTAGGATTTCCGCAGCGATAGTGCTACACGGCAGATACAACGCCTGCTTGGGCGAAAGCGGCATGAAAACCTCCGTGCCTGCGACATCAAAACCCAGTTCCATCGCTTTGCCAGGATGCTCGGTGGATTGCAAAACAACCGGGTTGTCGCCGAGGTAAAATACCGAGTTATCTTCGATCACCATCAAAGCCCAGCGGCGCGCCAGCAGGTACTTCGATAACGGCTCTATACTGCCCCACATTCCGGCCAGATGGTCACCAATCGAGATCGATTGCCCATTCATTGCTAATCCGGTCCGGTATGCATCCGTTCGAAAGCTCTGAGAAATTATGAACCTAGCTAAGGCAAGGCGTTCGTTTTCAGAAATCCCGGTCAAAGCAACAGCTTGAATTATTTTTTTGACAACGGGCGCTGCAGCGGTTTCGAGGCTTTCAAAGCGATCTTCAAACGAAGTCGGATGACCACCAACCATGAGTTCGTTGAAATTTGCGCGCCCCGCAATTTGCTTCGGCGGACGCTTTTTGTGTTCGTCGTTCTGGATACCAAATGAAAAGGCTTTACCATCAGAATCGACAAAATTCCTGAGGAGGAACTTTGGTACATAATGCTGATTTTCCAATTGAAGTACGGTCATCGCTCAATAATGATACCGACACTGCGCCACTTGCAACGTCTGCTCGGTCCCGCTGCCACTCACCCGATACACCAGCCGGTGTTCGTGGCTTATCCGGCGCGACCACCAGCCCTTCAGATTGCCACCGAGTGGTTCTGGCTTGCCTGTTCCCCTGAACGGATTGCGGCGGCATTCCTCGATCAGGGTGTGCAGCTTCTCGCACATCTTGGGGTCATGGTCCTGCCAGTGGCGATAGTCGTCCCACGCCGTCGGCCAGAACGCGACATTCACGGGAAGGGTACGACGGGTACCTTGGCATCGCCTGACTCAAAGCCGCGCACCGCATCCAGCAAGCGTGTCGCATTGGCGGGCGAACTAAGCAGATGCAGCGTTTCCTCCATCGAATTCCATTCGCTTTCAGAAATGACAACGGCCCCTTCGCCGCGCTGACGCGCAATGGCGATGGGCGCGCGGTCGTTCACGGCTTTATCGAGAACCGCTTTCAAATTCTCGCGGGCATAGGAGTAAGTCACTGCATGCATTGCGACCATATGGACAAAACTATGTCCAATGTCAATCCGCATCTCCCCCGCTTGACGCACCCCCAATCACCCCGCCACCCTCGTGCGTACGTGTGAGGGGCAAATCGAGAGTGAGCATCGCTTGAAAAATCTGGTCATCGTCGAATCGCCTGCCAAGGCCAAAACGATCGAGGGATATCTGGGCAAGGACTATCAGGTTCTGGCGTCCTACGGCCATGTCCGCGATCTGCCGCCAAAGGACGGGTCGGTGAACCCCGATGACGGCTTCGCAATGGAGTGGGAGCCGTACGCCGACAAGTCGAAGCAGTTGAAGGCGATTACCGACGCGGCTAAGGGAGCCGACCGACTGATCCTCGCGACCGACCCCGACCGCGAAGGCGAAGCGATCAGCTGGCACGTGCGTGAAGTGCTCGCAAAGAAGAAGGCGCTGCCCAAGGAGGTATCGCGCGTTACGTTCAACGCGATTACCAAGGCAGCCGTGCTGGGCGCGATGGCGGCGCCGCGCGAACTCGATGAGGATCTGATCGACGCATACCGGGCGCGGCGTGCACTCGATTACCTGGTCGGATTTACCCTGTCGCCGGTGCTGTGGCGCAAGCTGCCCGGTGCGAAATCGGCCGGGCGGGTCCAGTCAGTGTCGCTGCGTCTTGTCGTCGATCGCGAACGTGAGATCGAGGCGTTTCGTGCTCAGGAATATTGGTCAGTTGTCGCCGATATGGAACATGACGGGACAGCATTCGAAGCCCGTCTGGTTCGCTGGAAAGGCGACAAGATCGACCGGCTGACCATCGGCGCCGCGGGCGATGCGATGGCCGCCAAGGCGGCAGTCGAGGGCGGACGGTTCAGCGTCGCCGACGTCGAAACAAAGCCGCTGACGCGCAATCCCCCGCCGCCGTTCACGACATCGACGCTGCAGCAGGAGGCGTCGCGCAAGCTCGGTTTCTCGGCGAGCCACACGATGCGGCTGGCGCAGGGCCTCTACGAGGACGGCGCGATCACCTATATGCGGACCGACGGCGTCCAGATGGACGAAAGCGCCATTACAGCGGCACGCGGGGCGATCGCGAACCGCTATGACGCGGGTTACGTGCCCGACAAGCCGCGCCTTTACACGACCAAGGCCAAGAACGCGCAGGAGGCACACGAGGCGATCCGCCCGGTCGATTTCAGCAAGGACCGCGCTGGGTCGGGCGACCATGGCCGCCTCTACGACCTGATCTTCAAGCGCGCGATGGCGAGCCAGATGGCGTCGGCGCGGCTTGAACGCACGACCGTCGAAATGCAGGACGCAACCGGCCAGCATGCGTTGCGCGCCACCGGACAGGTCGTCCTCTTCCCCGGCTACCTCGCGCTCTACGAAGAGGGCAAGGATGAGGCTGTGGGCGAGGATGAAGGCCGCCTGCCGCGCATGAAGTCGGGCGACACGCCCGCGAAAAAGGACGTGCGCGCCGACCAGCACTTCACCCAGCCACCGCCGCGCTATTCGGAAGCGACGCTCGTCAAAAAGATGGAGGAGCTCGGCATCGGGCGCCCGTCGACCTATGCCTCGATCCTGCAGACGCTGAAGGATCGCGACTACGTCTCCACCGACAAGAACCGCTTCTCGCCGAGCGAGAGCGGGCGGCTGGTGACGGCGTTCCTCGAACGCTTTTTCGAACGCTATGTCGGCTATGATTACACCGCGAGCCTCGAGGAAAGCCTCGACGATGTGTCGGGCGGTCGCACCGACTGGCAGTCGGTTCTCGAGGCGTTCTGGAAGGATTTCAAGCCGAAAACGGCCGAGGTCATGGAAACCAAGCCGTCCGATGTGACGGTCGCGCTCGACGAATTCCTGTCGCCATTCCTGTTCCCGCCCAAGGAAGACGGCAGCGACCCGCGCCTTTGCCCTAATTGCGGCAACGGGCGGCTTGCATTGCGCGGCGGACGGTTTGGCGCATTCGTCGCATGCTCGAACTACCCGGAGTGCAAATACACCCGTAAATTCGCCCAAGGTGGCTCTGCCGAGGCCGAAAATGGCGGTGGCGACGCGGTGCTGGGCAAGGATCCGGCAACCGACCTCGATGTCACGAAGAAGTCCGGGCGGTTCGGCCCCTATGTCCAGCTTGGCGATGGCAAGGAGGCCAAAAGGTCTTCGATCCCCAAGGACGCAGGCGAACTCGATCTGGAACTGGCGCTCAAGCTGCTCAGCCTGCCGCGCGAAGTCGGCATCCACCCCGAAACTGGCAAGCCGATTACCGCGAGCATCGGGCGCTATGGCCCCTATCTCGCGCATGATGGCAAATATGCGCGCCTCGGGTCCACTGCGGAGGTGTTCGAGACCGGCATGAACACGGCGGTCGTGAAGCTCGCCGAGGCGGCGGCGAACGGCGGACGGCCTGCACGTGGCGCACAGGCTCCGTTGAAGGTGCTTGGACCGCACCCGCGCACCGAGGCAGAGATCAAGCTGATGGCGGGCCGCTATGGTCCCTATGTCACCGACGGCACGACCAATGCGACGGTGCCGAAATCGGTCGAGCCAGATGCCCTGACTCTGGAGGAAGCCGCCCAGTTGATCGACGCCCGCGCGGCGGCGGCGCCCGCGAAGAAGGGCAAGAAGGCGGCGCCGAAGAAGAAGGCTCCGGTAAAAAAGAAAGCGCCGGCGAAGAAGAAAGCCTGACCTTCTCCGAGCGAAAGCGAGGTGCCCCTTCGAGCGTCAGCGAGAAGTATCGCGGCAAAGTGCCTCGACTTCGCTCAGCGTGGCTCTTCGCTTCGCTCAGAGAAGCGGGTTACCTACCGCCACACACCGAACACCCCGGATCCTTCGGCATCCGGATCGTCCGCATCGACGGCGCCAGGCCATCGACGATGTGCAGCTTGCACGCCGCGTCCTCGCCTAGCCCGGTGATCGCGCGGATAGCCTCAAGCGCGGCAAAGCTGCCGATCATTCCGGTCATTGCGCCCAGCACGCCGTCCTCAGCGCAGGTGTCGCAATCCTCGGCATCGAACGCATCGCCCACGTAGCAGCGATAGCACGGCTGGTCGGGCAACCACCCGCGCCACGTGCCGATCTGCCCGTGAAACTGCCCGATCGCGGCGGATACCAGCGGAATATGCAGCCGCCACGCGCTGTCCGCGACCGCCAGCCGCGTCGCAAAGGTGTCGGTTCCATCGATAACCACATCATGCCCGGCGAGCATCGCATCGGCATTGCCCGCGTCGATCCGCTGCATAACCGGCGTCACCGCGACATAAGGGTTGATGTCGAACAGCCGCCGCGTCGCGAGCAAGGCCTTGGGCGAGCCGACGTCGCTCGTGCCGTAAAGCACCTGCCGCTGCAGGTTCGATGCGCCGACGACATCGTCGTCGATCACGGTAATCCCGCCCACGCCCGCCGCCGCCAGATATTGCAGCACCGGCACCCCGATCCCGCCGGCGCCGACGACCGCCACGCGGCTCCTGCGCAACTGAATCTGCCCCGCGCCGCCAATCTCGCGCAGGACGATGTGGCGGGCATAGCGTTCGAGTTCGTCGTCGGTGAGGATCAGTCGTCGCTTTCGGGGCGTGGTATCTCGCGGTCGAATGCGTCCGATTGCGGGATTTCTATGGCGTCGAACACCGATTTTGGAATACCGGTTTCTGCCCATGCCTGACGCCGCGCCTTGTCGAGGGCCGCCTTGTGAATGTCACTCAATTCAGGTTTCAGGCTGGGATTTTCCTTTAGTGCCTGCAGTGCTTCTTCCCGACCGTTCACGATCGACAGCCACCACGACACACTTCGACGTTCCGGCTGTGTTTCCCATTTGAACATATGCAGCAAGACCCGCACCAGTTGGCTGCGATAAACACCCCGTTCGCTTCGCCCCATTGTTTCGATTTCCTCAGCGACATTGTCCCAGTCGATGGCGTCGAATCGGCGTTCGCGAAGTAGCTTGCCCTGTGCCATCGCCCAGCCGTAGCCGTCGGCGTCATAGTCCGGCGAAATCGACGAAGTTTTGATCTTGGCGGGCTTGTTCATGTCAAAGAATTACCATGCTAGCGTGTGCCCGTCGACCCAAAGCCGCCACTGCCGCGAGCCGTATCGTCCAGGCTATCGACCTCGCTCAGGACCCCTCGCTGGACCGGCGCGGGGACGAGCTGCGCGATGCGGTCGCCGCGTTTGATTTCGAAGGGTTCGCTGCCGAGGTTCGCGAGGATCACCTTCACCTCGCCGCGATAGTCACTGTCGATCGTGCCGGGTGTGTTGAGACAGGTGATACCGTGCTTCAGCGCGAGGCCGGAGCGCGGGCGGACCTGAACCTCAAACCCTTCCGGAATGGCCATCGCAAACCCCGTTGCCACGGCGTGGCGCGCGCCGGGGGCAAGGGTCAGCGCTTCAGCCGCAACCACGTCCATGCCCGCCGCACCATCGGTCGCATAGGCGGGGAGGGGGAGGTCGGCACCGTGGAGGAGGCGGAGGATGGGGATTGAGATGGGGGACATGTTGGTGTGCTAGCAAAGCCGTTGCCCGGGGTCACGCTGTGACTGCTTTTGGGTGGGAAGCGGAATGTCAGAATTTTGTGCTCATTTTTTGCGTTAGCCGCTCAATATGAGATTCAAATTGCGTAACTCGAGCGCCATGCTCAGCCATCCAAGCATTGCAAATGTCAGTAACCGTTTCCAACCCATCGAGTTTGTTCGCGGGATCGATAGACGAGAGGCAATCGAGTTGCTTCAGAAAACGGTCATCCAAGCCACAGTCCAATTGAGTTGCAACCACCGCGATGGGCGGATCGAATAGTGGGAACGGATTCATCTGAAATTCGACGTAGCCATGATACGCCGATACCCTTCCGCGTAGGGCATATATTTCTTCAAGGGCATCGTCGAAGCGTTTTGTATCCGCGTAGGTTAACAATTTTCGAAACGTCCGGAGAACATCGCTCGCGTAGCCTCCCAAAGCTAATATTCTTAGATTGAGATTAAGCCGCTTCGTTTCCGCGTGGGCGGCTGGCCGCAATCTCAATTCGGCATCGTCTGTTGGCATCCATGGAGGGTCGGCCATGTCGGCAAGGATGCCGTATAGTCTCGCGTCGAAGTCCACTTTTCTCAGGTGCTTTTCTCGAGATCTGCGCGGTAGTAGCTGCGCATGAATGATCGCCGCCAGCTTCAGAAACTGACGATTGAACGAGGCCAATTTCGCCGCGATCTTCGGCAATAAACCCAGCTTAACAGGGACTGCCATTAGACAGGTCCACAGAATCACGAAGAGCATGAGCTGAAACGAGATCATGATATTGCTGTAGAACGGCCTTATAAATTTTTTACAAATCTGCTGTGTTTCATCGTCCGCTGCTCTGTCGATAGCAGTCAGTTGGTTCCCCTCATCCCAAACGCAAAAAAAGGGCTTTACCTACAGCATTTGTTCTTTCTATGTTCGCGACAGCGTTTGCCTCGCGTTGCTCTTTTATACCGTTGAACCGGTCCTCGACCATGCGCATTTGCGACGAGCGCGTTGGACTAACCATTGGCTCCGCGCGGCACACGCGTTTGGTGTGACCTTAGTGTGAACTTTGGCGGAATTTGGCGTTCAAAGGTGGCATTTAGTTTCGCGCTCGGCTCTCGATGCCGCCACCCGTCACGACATCCTCTTCCTTAGTCGTGCACACCCGGCGCAACAAAACCGCGCAGGTTGATCGTCAGTTGCACGTTGAGCGCATGATCCATTTGCGCGCCCGACCCGCTCCGCGCCGGGCGGAACTGGTTCAGATAACCGATGTCCGCCACAACGCTTTTGCCGAGCGGAACCACGACGCCGACGATGTTGCGCATGCGCTCATACCCGTCGCGCTGGCCCCAGCGTGTGCTGTTGGGAAGGATGATGCTCTCGTGACTGGCGAAAAGCGCCAGACCCTTCGGGCGCAGTTTGTAATTGTACCGGACCAGCGGGCGAATGCGAAAGCCGATCTCGGGACCGCCCGGATGAAAGCGCTCGTCGATGCGCAGGCGTGTCGTAAACCGGCCGAAGGTGCCGACGATCTGCTGGCGCAGGCGATCCTCGTCGGCGGCGGTGTTGCCGTTATGCCCGCCGACACGGCGATAACCGAAACCGAACTCGATCCCCTTGGCAATGCGGACGCTCATCAGCGCGCCGAACTCCGTCTGATAGAGGCCGTCCTGCCGGTCGCTGAACCGCGTGATCTGTTCCAGCGTGACGCGAACCTTGTCGGTGATGGGCACGTTGGTGTTGAGCTGCAGCCACAGCTGCTCATCCTCCACCTGGGCATATGCGGGCACCGCAGTCGCAAGCAGAGCTGCACCAATAGCGGCGAAGCGTATGCGGTTCATGCCAGCGACGCCAAAATGCGATCGGCCAACCGCGCGGCCACTTCGTTCTTGGGCATGCGTTCCCAGCTTTCTACGCCATTGGCTGTGACGATGTGCACGGTGTTGCCATCGCCACCCATGACGTCGCCCGACACGTCGTTGGCGACGATCCAGTCGATATTTTTGCGAATGCGCTTTGCGGTCGCATGTTCGATGACCTTTTCGGTCTCGGCGGCAAAGCCGATCAGCAGCCGGGGGCGATGCGGGCCTTTGGCGAGTCCGGCAAGGATGTCCGGGTTTTCGACCAGGTGCAGAACGGGCGGACCGTCCATGCCCTTCTTGATCTTTTGCCCCGCGCTCTCGACGCGCCAGTCGGCAACGGCGGCAACCATGACGGCGGCATCGACGGGGAGGGCGGCATCGACCGCGGCCGCCATTTCGCGGGCCGTCTCGACATCGACGCGCGTGACCCCCGGCGGCGTTTCCAGCGTGACCGGTCCCGCGATCAGCGTCACCCGCGCCCCGCGCTTCGCCAAGGTTCCGGCGATCGCGAAACCCTGTTTCCCGGAGGAGCGATTGGCGAGGTAGCGGACCGGGTCGATCGGCTCATGCGTCGGCCCGGCGGTGACGAGGATATGCGGAGGATTGGGGTTCATTTACGCCTCCCCGAGCGAAGTCGAGGGGCTCGTTCGAGCGAAGCCGAGAATAACGCATTTGCTAACAGGCACCTCGACTTCGCTCGGCGGTGCCCCTCGACTTCGTTCGGGGAGGCGAGAAGGCCAGGTTTCAGCGACCCAACCTCTCACAAATCGCCGCCAGGATTGCCTCCGGCTCCGGCAACCGCCCCGCGCCATATTCGCCGCATGCCATCGGTCCCACGTCGGGATCGAGTATGGTCACGCCATCGCCGCGCAGCGTGGCGACGTTGCGGCGTGTCGCGGCATGGTCCCACATGCGTACGTTCATCGCGGGAGCAGCCAGTACGGGCTTGTCGGTCGCGAGGAGCAGCGTGGTGGCGAGATCGTCGGCAATGCCCGCCGCCATCTTCGCCATCAAATCGGCGGTCGCGGGTGCGACGACGACGAGGTCCGCCTCGCGGCTTAGCTGGATGTGACCCATCTCGGCCTCGTCCTTCAGATCCCACAGCGTTGTATAGACCTTGTTCTCGGACAGCGCGGCGAGCGTCATCGGCGTGACGAACTGTTGCCCGCCCGCAGTGATGACGCACTTCACGGCGATGTCGGCCTTGCGGCACTGACGGATCAGCTCGCATGTCTTGTAGGCCGCGATGCCACCGCCGACGATCAACAGGATGCGTTTGCCCGCCACAGTCTTATCCTAGCCAGTGTACGATGGTCGCGCCAGCTACGCCCGCGACGAGCGCGGTTAGGGCATAGCGCCACCATCCCGCACCGATGTTGGTGACCAGCGCAACATTGCCGAGCGGCGGCGGTGGCGGCGCGCCGCCGGGGGCGGGGAAGCGCTCCTCGATGCGGCGGACCAGCTCGGGCAGGCGCGACAGGGTGCGGACATCCTCGACGATGCGGTCGGCGAGTTTCGCTTCGGGGCCAAGTTCACCGCGCAGCCAGTCGCGAACGACCGGTTCGGCCAGTTCCCACATGTTGACGTCGGGGTCGAGCGCGGTCGCCACGCCCTCCACCATCACCATCGTCTTTTGCAGCAGCAACAGATGCGGCTGAGTCACCATGTCGAAATCGCGGGTTATCGCGAACAGGCTGTCGAGCATGTTGCCGACCGACATGTCCTTGACCGGCTGGCCGCGCATCGGCTCGCCGACCGACCGCAGCGCTGTCGCGAATTCGGCGATATTGTGGTGCGCGGGCACATATTGCGCCTCGAAATGGATTTCGGCGACGCGGCGGTAATTGCCGGTGATCAGACCATAGAGGATTTCGGCGAGCCACTGCCGCGCGCGCCGGTCTATCCGGCCCATGATCCCGAAATCGATGGCCACCAGGTCGCCGTTCTTTGCGACCAGAAGGTTGCCCTGATGCATGTCGGCATGGAAGAAACCCTCTGCGATCGCCTGGCGCAGGAAACCGCGAACCAGCGTCCGTGCCAGCGCCTTGCGATCGTGGCCCTCCGCGTCAAGCGCCGGCAGGTTCGACAGTTTGATCCCGTCGATCCATTCGAGCGTCAGCACATTTCGCGACGTCCGCTTCCAGTCGATCGTCGGAATGCGGAACCCCGGCTCGGCCGTCATCCCCTCGGCCAGTTCGGATGCAGATGCCGCTTCGCGCCGCAGGTCGAGCTCGCGTGACGTCCACTGGCGGAAGGTCGCGATGGTCAGGCGGGGCCGCAGGCGGGCGAACTCGCCGCCAATGTCCTCCAGCTGTGCCGCTGCCCATTCATAGGTTTCGAGCGCCTCTCCGAATTCACGCTCGACGCCGGGGCGGATCACCTTGACCGCGACGGTCACGCCCTCGGTTGTGACGGCGCGGTGCACCTGCGCGATCGACGCGGCGCCGACCGGCTCTTCCTCGATGCTGGCGAAGACCTCTTCGATTGGACGGGCGAGACCGCGTTCGATGGCAGCCTTGACGATCGGGAAGGGGAGGGCAGGCAGGCGGTCCTGAAGGCGATACAGATCGTGTGCAGCGGTCTCCCCGATCAGGTCAGGGCGCGTTGCAAGTGCCTGGCCAAGCTTGATTGCCGCCGGACCACATGCCTGGAACGCCTCGGCATAAGCGGGAACTTTGGGCACGCGCGCGCCAAACCGCGCGAGACGAATGATCCGCTTCACCTGCGGCGGCGTCATTGGGTCGCGCTCGATTCCCCGCAGCGCGCCATGGCGCGCCAGGGTGCGGCCCCATTTCAACAGGCGCAACAAATGAGTCGAGGATCGGGTCAAATCTTCCAGCCGCTATGGATGGCGACCGCGCCGCCCAGAATCGGTTCGACGTGTGTACGAATAAAGCCTGCCTCGCCGATCATCCGTTCGAAAGTTGGCATGTCGGGGAAGCGGCGGATCGATTCGATCAGATAGCGATAGCTGTCCTCGTCGCCCGCGATCATCTGGCCGATCTTGGGCACAACCTTGTGCGAATAGCTGTCGTAGAGCGCGCCAAAGCCCGGCCACAGCGTCGTCGAGAACTCCAGGCAATAGAACCGCCCGCCGCGCTTGAGCGCCCGGTGTGCCTCGCGTAGCGCCGCCGGAATGTCGGTCACGTTCCGTATGCCGAACGCGATTGTGTAAGCGTCGAAACTCTTGTCGGGAAACGTCAGTGTCTCGGCATTTGCTTCCGTCCATACCAGGCTGTCGATGCCACGATCGGCGGCGCGGTTCACGCCTTCGCCCAGCATGTCGGCATTGATGTCGGCGACCGTGATATGCGCGCCCGACTTCGCCATGCGAAACGCGATGTCGCCGGTGCCGCCCGCCATATCGAGGATGAACTCGCCTTCGCGCGGTTTGACGCGACGGACGAACTTGTCCTTCCACAGCCGATGCATCCCGACCGACATCGCGTCGTTCATGCGGTCGTAATTCCGCGCGACGCTCGAAAACACGGCCCCGACGCGGGCGGTTTTCTCGGATGAGTCGATGTCTTCGTAACCGAAAGAGACTGTGTCGTTCATGGCGTTGCCTCTAGCGAGGGGTTGTCGCCCCCGCAAACGCCGCATAGCGCGAACCGATGCCCGAACTTCCCGAAGTCGAAACGACCGTGCGTGGCTTGCAACCCGTCCTTGAGGGTCGCGTGTTGACCTCGGTCGAGGCGCGTCGCGCAGACTTGCGGCGTGCATTTCCGGTGGACCTGCGTCAGCGGTTGACGGGCGCACGTGTGACGAGGCTCGGACGCCGGGCGAAATACGGGCTGATCGATACCGATCGCGGCGACACGATGATCTTTCATCTCGGCATGTCCGGGCGGTGGCGGATCAGCCCGGAAACGATCGGGGCGCATGACCATCTGGTGATCGAAACCGATGTGGGCATCCGGTTGGCGCTCAACGACGCGCGCCGCTTCGGGTCGGTCGATCTGGTACCCACTGCGGACGTGGCCGTTTGGCCGCCGTTTGCGGCAATGGGGCCGGAGCCGTTGAGTGATGGTTTGAGCGGCGCGTATCTTGCCTCGGCGTTCGACGGACGAAGCGCGCCTGTAAAGGCGCTATTGCTCGACCAGCGCGTCATTGCGGGGCTGGGCAATATCTACGTCTGCGAAGCGCTCAATCTTTCGCATATCGCACCACGAAAGCCCGCCGGGCAGGTCGGCAGGGCCGCGCTCGATCGTCTCATCGAAGCCATCCGCGTCGTCCTAACCGCCGCCATTGAAGCGGGCGGATCGACGCTTCGCGACTATGCACGACCCGACGGCCAACTCGGCTATTTTGCGAAACAATGGCGTGTTTATGGCCGCGAGGGCGAGCCTTGCCCTTGCGGCAAAGGCATTGTTCAGCGACAGGTTGATGCGGGTCGTTCGACTTTCTGGTGTCCGGAATGCCAGCACTAGGTTGACCCGAATCCGTTCCCCGGTTATGGGCGCGCCCTTTCCGCATATCCAAGGACTTCGAGAACTTCATGGCGAATACGCCCCAAGCAAAGAAGCGCATCCGTCGCAACGACCGGCGTGCCGAAGTAAACGGCGCACGCGTCGGTCGCATCCGTACCTTCGTGAAGAAGGTCGAAGCGGCACTGACCGCCGGTGACAAAACCGCCGCTGCCACTGCCCTGGCCGCCGCACAGCCTGAAATGGCACGTGGCGTCTCCAAGGGTGTGCTTCACAAGAATACGGCAGCGCGTAAGTTCTCGCGTCTGGCCAAGCGGGTTTCCGCGCTGGGCTGATCGCTCGCACGAAAATGTGTTTCAAAAGGGGTCGCCGGTCACTGGACTGGCGGCCCCTTTTGTTCATGACAGCAAGATTACAAAAACCCAGCATTTCCCGCGATTCGCAGAACGGGCTCTGATATCTTCGAGTAGAAAATCATGATTTAACAAATGCTTAAATAGTAAATCGCGGAAATCCTTGGGAGTCCTGCGTCAAGCGCCTTTATTTCTTTTTTTTGACGAGCGAACGCTTGCGCGGTCCTTTCAGGTCGCCCAGAAACTGTCCGCAGGATGACGCGACTCACTTATCGCGACCAGCAAGACGACCTCATGGTGCAAGCGACCACATCGGTGGCGTGCAGGGAGAGTTTGTCATGGTCGCGTGGGGGCATGAGTCGCTAGGCGCGGTCGGGGAGGCGTTTTCAGTTGAGCGGTGGGGCAGTTCCAGGCGGTAATATCGAAGACCGCGTTGCCGATGCCTGGGGGGGTATTCGCGAACGACTTCGGAAGGATATCGGCGCACGCAGCTTCGACCAGTGGCTTGGGCGTGTCCGCTTCGACGGATTCTGCGCTGTTGATCAGATGGTCGTGCTGGCGCTGCCGTCGGCATTCCTGGCGAACTGGGTCTCAAAGAATTTTGCCGAACGTTTGAAGCTTGCCTGGCGCAATGCCGTGCCAGATGTGCTCGGCGTCCGCATCGTTACCGACGAGAACGACACCGTACAGTTGTTGACCGAAAAGCCCGCGGAACCTGTCGTCGTCAGAGAGGCGCCATTCCAGTTCGATCCGCGCCTGACGTTCGACAGCTTCATGGTCGGTGATGCGAATCGCATCGCGCACAATGCCGCGCGGGCCATCGCAGAGGGCGGGCCGATGCGCTTCAACCCGCTGTTTATCCATGGGCCGACGGGGCAGGGTAAGACCCACCTGCTTCACGCGATCGGCCATGGCTATCTCGCGCGCAAACCGGGCGCACGTGCACTCGCCATGTCCGCCGAGCGGTTTATGATCGATTTCGTGCAGGCGATGCGCATCAAGGATACGCTGGCATTCAAGACCCGCCTGCGTTCGGTCGATATTCTGATGATCGACGATTTCCAGTTCATCGCCGGCAAGGAAACGACGCAGGAGGAGTTCCTTTACACGGTTGACGAGTTAATGCGCGGTGGCCGCCGCCTCGTCATCAGCGCCGACCGCTCGCCGCATGAGCTCGACGGTATTGAAGGCCGCATTCTGTCGCGCCTGACGCAGGGCCTGGTCATCGACGTCCAGCCCGCTGATTTTGCACTGCGCCGCGCCATCGTCGATGCGAAGGCCAACGCACTTGAGGGCGTGGTCGTGCCGCCGCTGGTACGCGACCTGCTCGCCGGACGGATCGCATCGAACATCCGTGAACTTGAAGGCGGTCTCAACCGTCTCGTCGCCTATGCCTCGCTCAGTGACCGCGTAATCGACGAAGCCTTTGCCGAAGACGTGCTGGCGGACATGTTCCGCGCGGGACGTCGCAGGGTCACGATCGACGAAATCCAGAAACGCGTGTCGGACCATTTCAAGATCCGTCAGGCCGAAATGGTATCGGCGCGCCGCGCGCGTGTCGTTGCCCGCCCGCGGCAGATCGCAATGTACCTGTCCAAGCAGCTTACTCCACGCTCGCTGCCGGAAATCGGCCGTCGCTTCGGAGGCCGCGACCACACCACGGTAATCCACGCCGTAAAGCAGATCGAAAAACTGCGTGCTTTGGACACTGAAATTGACGCCGATGTCCGGCTGCTGATGCGGGCGCTCGAGGGCTAATCGAGCGTCGCAGTATCGGCATCAGCGCCGCGTTTTCTCCGGCGGAGCCACGGTGATCCGTACAGTTTGCCCCGAATTGCCCGGGAAGCCCGTAAACATAGCTTCGATCAGGTTCGGAACAAGCGCCGTTAGGTCGTTGTCAGATGACATCGCCTTGGCGGTTCCTTCGAACAGCCGTTCACCGCTTTTACGCTCGATCTTCATCGTAAGTTCGGAATTGTAGACGGTATAACTTTCGACCTCGTCATATGATGAGCCATAGAGGAACGGGTCGTCGAATCCGTAGATCCAGGCACGACGACCGAAGCCCCAATAGGGACGATAAGGCCCCCAGCCATAGGCGTAGCCGAAGCGCGGACCGCCGAAGCCGGGAACGCTACGAACCTTTTCGCGCCCCCTGTCGACGCCATAATCGAGGCGGACAACCAGGTTTGCCGCTGCAGATGATGCAGCAGGAGTGTAGCCATAGGAAGCAAGGCGTTGCGAAACACTGTTCGCATATTGTCCGAACTCAAGGCTTCCATTCAGCCGCGGATTATCTGCAACCACATAAAATGTCTGACCTTGCGGCGCGGGCAATTGCTGAAAGCGTGAAACCTGTGCCTGGAATGGCGCGGCACA
>JBDUBD010000062.1:0-16026 GCA_040004295.1 Sphingomonadales bacterium
TGAATCAATCAACCCCCAATCATGCAAGCAATTTAATAGGTCCTGAGCCTAGTTGCGGGAAGTGGTATGGCCCCGTCGTCAATGGGATTGAGAAATGTTTATTCTCAGCCTTGCACAATATTGCAGCAATCGACCGGCTAATTGTTGCATGGAAAGTGACGCTGGGCCTATTCCTGTCTAGGTTGAAGCTGAAATGCTCAGGCAGTTTCGGCAAGTCTATGGCGAGCCGCCTTTTGCCAACGAACCGCATCGGCTCGGGCTTTGAGACTCAATCGGCGTTTTGGCTCCCATTGCTCCTGAGAGGGGGTGCCACAGCCAACCTACGGCGCGGGCGGCTCAGTCTCGTGAGGCGGCGTCCGATTGCCTCCAACTCCTTCAAGCAGCTGAAGGATGTTCTCTGTCTGCTTCTTCCCGTCGAGAGGTGCCCGCCTTACCTGCCCAAACGCCATTTGGGTTTCGATCCATTGGGAAGCTTGCACGCGGAAAAACTTCTCAGACCTGACAATCGAGAAACGAACTTTCAGCTCTGGCGTGGTCGAATAGGAATTGCCGACGATCACTTGTGCAAAGGCACCTTGCAAGCCATCGATTGTGCGGGAGCATAACACATGCACTTCGTCTTGCTCGATCACTGCCGAGTTTCGATCAATGCACAGCCCGGCCAATCGCTCCGATAAGCCCAGTGCATCGGGTTTGAAGTATGCGATAGGGATGGGGGCGGGCTTTGCAAACGCCTGCTCCGGCAAAGTGATGACCAAGACCATAGCGGTCCAGCACAGGCTCCAACGCGAACTCATAGACATTCAGGCTTCCTTACCGGCGATTGCGGCGGCTTTGCTGGATGCGAATTCCTGATCGGTTAGAACACCCTGATCGCGGAGCGCAGCCAGCTTGGCCAATTCTTCGGCCAGCGAGGTGTTGCTAGAAGAGGTGCTATTGCGAGCGGGCGCGGCAGTCTTTGCCTCAACACATTCCCGCAACCGTTGGAACACGGGCATCTGCTGCACTGTGAACAGGACGGAGTTTTCGTCCTTGCTCGCGTCCCAAATGCCGCGTTGGCTCTCCAAGCCCCCAAGGATGGAAAATTGAATGTATCCACTTATGGCCGCAGTGGCTTCCTTGACCTGAATTGCCGTGATGCTCGAGTATGCGATCCTCTTTTCCCCTTTCATGCCGTGAATGAAGAAACTGGCGGACCCTTCACGCGAATGACAAGGTGATTGTCTTCCAACTGGACCGACGCCCCGACACCGGGAAAGAATGTATCCGTTGCCGGTCGATTCAGGTCTCCAAGAATCCCTAGGGACGGGGCGGGCGGTTGCGATTCCTTGCGGAACCAAAAATCGAAAACCCAAAAGGCTATGATGCTTGAACCAAGCATCAAGGGAAATGCTGCCATCGTTAGCAACGTGGTTCGATCAGCCTCATTCTCTGGAGGGACATTCAAAAGACCGATACCAGCCGAAATTAGCACCAGCGCCGCAATCGCGCTGACGACAAACATGATCAGTTTGGCAAATCGACCAAAGGCAGCGCCCACGATTTCGGCCCTTACATGTATGCCGGTAATAACGAGTCGGCCAACTTTACTCATATTCTATGGTCGAGCCGCAGGCAACTCGCGCTCTTGCGGGCATGGATGTCCGACGCGACCTTGGCCTGCAACTTCGGAGACTGCGAGAGGCGCACGGCCTGTCGCAGGAGGAATTGGCACATAGCGCGGAAATTCACGTTACGTATCTGAGCGGGCTGGAGAACGGAAAACGCAATCCGTCATTGCTGGTTTTGGGGCGGATTGCCGAGGCGCTGAGCATAAAAATTTCTGGTCTGTTCGAGAATATTTGACCTTCAGCCAAACCCCCCAACGCCCGGCTACTTGATCATTGTGCTGCCCTGCCGGAAGTTACTTCGATGGGGCTAGCGTATGCGACGTGCCATCTCGGGCCGCACGTAACGCATCGAGATTGTCAGACCACCATTGCGCCATTTCGACACGTTCCGCCCAATGCGCGCCGCGATGATAGGCACCTCGCACGCCATCGGATGATTTATGCGCCAGCGCCCGTTCGATGGCGTCGGGATTCCACTTGCCGCTTTCGTTTAGAAGCGTGCTGGCCATTGCGCGGAAGCCGTGCGCCGTCATTTCATCGCCGGAATAACCCAGCCGCCGAAGTGCCGCGTTGATCGTGTTTTCCGACATAGGCCGCTTGCCCGGATAGAGCGATGCAAACACGTAGCGATGACGGCCTGTCAGGGCTTGTGCCGCTTGCAGGATTGCATTGGCTTGGCGGGACAGCGGGACCATGTGCGGCTGGCGCATTTTCATCTTGGAAGCCGCGATTTTCCAGACGCCAGCCTCCAGATCGATTTCCTCCCATTCGGCTTGCCGCAATTCGCCGGGGCGAACGAACACATGGGGAGCGAGCTTCAGCGCCAGTTGCGTCATGGGCTGGCCGTCATAGCCATCTATCGCGCGCAGCAATGCGCCCACGCCCTTGGCATCAAGAATTGCCGAATGATGCGTGACTTTGGGGGCCACCAATGCACCACGTAGCGCGGCGGCTGGATCAGCGGACGCCCGCGCCGTCGCAACGGCATAGCGGAACACCCGGCTGGCAAAGGATCGCATCCGCCGCGCAGTTTCCAGATGCCCTTTCGCCTCAATCTTTTTGAGCGCCCCTAGCAGTTCCACCGGGCTGATTTCATCGACCGGGCGCGTGCCCAAGGCCGTTTCAAGCAAGGACAGCAGCCAGCGCGCCTTACCTATGGTCACATCCGCGCGACCTTCACGCTCCGACTTTTCGATATATTCTTCGGCCACCGCCTTGAATGTGGTTTCCGCCCTTAGCGTGGCGTCCAGCCGGTCAACCCGTTTTTTCTCCGACGGATCGATGCCAGAGGCAATCAGCTTGCGCGCTTCCGCGCAGCGTTCCCGCGCCTCTCGCAGCCCAACATCGGGATAGCGACCAAGGGAGAGCTTCTTTTCCTTACCCGTAATCCGATATTTCAACCGCCACAGCTTACCGCCAGATGGCTGCACCAGCAGGAATAACCCCTTTTCATCTGAGAGCTTCACGGGTTTGAGGCCAGGCTTGGCCGCACGGATCGCAATATCATTCAGGGGCATGGGGGCCACTCCAAAGGCAGTTTGGATATGGCCCCTATCGTGGCCCCCAATAACACCCGATTGTGGGCGCACATCGGCGAACGGCAGCGACCATATCGTGCCGTTTTATAGCAGATTTCTGGGGTTTTTACAACCATTCGCGAACATCAGCGAATGGGTTGTTGGTGCCCAGAAGAGGACTCGAACCTCCACGCCCTTGCGAGCGCCAGCACCTGAAGCTGGTGCGTCTACCAATTCCGCCATCTGGGCACGGGGTAGGTCGGCGCGCTTAGCGGTCGGGGTTGAAGCTTGTCAACCAACTGCCAGCATTGCGGTAAATCAAAGTACGTTGCCAATGCTGTTGGCCAGCATCGTTTCGATATCGGAGAGCGCTATCAGAGTGCGTGATCCAATGCGGTGTTCCGGTGCTCATAGTCGATATATGGATGACCAATTTAAGCCGAGCATGAGGCCTGCGTCACGTGATAAAGTTCCAGTTACAACAATAGAAACTATATCAAAACGTTATTGAGCTCGCTGAAAATCGCAGTGCCGGCGGTTCGACCCCGTCCCCGGGCACCATAGCCCTCCAAGTGTAATCAATCCGGCTGCACGGGAACGCTTTGCGCCGCAGTCGATTATCCTGCCGATCGTTTTTGCAGGAGCCCATCATGACGGATACCACCACCTTGCCCGCGCCCGTGAAGCGCACCGCCAAGCCCAAACCCGCCTCTTCCGCCGTCCCGAAATTCGCAGTCGATATGGTCAATGCACAGGTCGGACGCGTGTCCGAGATCCTGGTTGCGGCGGCGGATACCATCGACGACCTGATGAAGAGCAATGGATCCGCCCTGCCGGAAGCAGCCAAGGGCCTTGCGACAACGACGTCGGGCAAACTGCGCGATCTGTCCGAGCGTGCGACCGAGGAAGAGGCGGGCAAATTGCTCGAAAACCTCCAGCGCACTGCTGCAGACCATCCCGTCGCAACGGCCAGCATTGGCGCCGCCATCGGAACCGCTTTGGGTCTGGCACTGTCGCGCCTTGGCCGGTCAAGCGCGAAATCTCGCACGACCGCGCGTTGAATTCGCACACGGAACAATCCCGACTGTCAGTTGGTTGGCAGTCCATCATTCAATACGGAGGTCAATATGCAGGATGTCAGCGAGATCGTGATCGACGGTCATGAAGACTTTGTGGAAGACGCCAAGACGACGGCTGAAAAGATTGAAAACCGCGTGTCAGCCTTTGTGAGCGACAGCAAGGAACAGGTCGTCAAGGGCGCCGAACACGTTGTGAAGGCCGCCAAGGAAAATCCGAGGACGGCGATTGCGGCGGGCGCTGCGGTGGTCGTGGGTGCCATTGCTGCGGCGGCGATCCCCGTCATCCGTGCGGCGAGCAAGGCAAAGAAGCCCACGACGGCCGCGAAACGCCCCGCCGTAGCGCGCAAGCCAGCGGCGAAAACCAGCGCGGCAAAGTCGCCAACTGCTAAAAAGCCAGTCTGATTGTTTCAAGGAATGTGACGTGACCGGGCTATAACCCGATCACGTCGCAATGCATTCCTGATCTGCAAAATTCAGCGCAGGAAGTGCAACACTCTAGCCGTTTTCAACCCCTTGTGAGATAGGAATCGCCAAGGGGGGCTACGGTATCAGCGATCCGGCATCCGATCCGCCAGTGTCAGGCGGCCCATCGGTCTTTCTGAGCTACGCGCGTGCGGACCGTGCGCGTGTCGCGCCGATTGCCGATGCACTGGCGTCAGCCGGTCTGGAAGTCTGGTGGGACGCCCTGATCGACAGTGGCGCCGCCTTTGCCAAATTGATCGAAAAACAGCTGAACGAGGCCGATGCGGTCGTCGTTTGCTGGTCCGCCACGTCGGTCGAATCCGATTGGGTCCGCGACGAAGCCGCGCATGGCCGCGACCGCAAATGCCTCGTCCCCATTTCGGTGGACGGAACTCAGGGACCGCTGGGATTTCGCCAATATCACGCGGTCGATTTCTCCAACTGGAAGGGCGGGGTCGAGGAGCCACAGCTGCAGAGTCTGGTGCGTGGTATCGTTGGCGTAAGCGGCACCGCCGAAGCCCCGCGCCATTTGGTCGCCGCACAACCTAAACGCGGTTTGTCACGTCGAACCATGCTGCTTGCGGGCAGTGGCGCCGCAGCTGTCGTCGCGGCAGGCGGGATCGCCTGGTTCAATCCGTTTGCGACCGCGATCAAAAACAGTGTGGCCGTTCTGCCCTTCGCCAATCTGAGCGGCGACCCGTCGCAGGCCTATTTCTCCGACGGCCTGTCTGAAGAGGTGCGAGCGGCCCTCGCCCGCAACAAGCGGCTGAAGGTGGCGGCGCCGACATCGTCGAACAAGTTCCGCGAACGCAACGAAGATGCCCGGACGATCGCGAGCAAGCTGGGCGTTGCCTTTCTTCTCGACGGCAGCGTTCGCCGTGCGGGCAACACGGTGCGGATCGCCGCCGAGTTGGTCGATGCCGCAACCGGTTTCAGCAAATGGTCGCAAACTTTCGAGCGCCAGATGACCGATATCTTTGCCGTCCAGAGCGAGATCGCGCGGACGGTGGCAGAGGCGCTCGATATCGAGGTCGGCGCCTCGGCATCTTCCGACAAGACGCCGGGTGGGACGACCAATGTCCAGGCCTATGAGGCCTATCTGCGCGGCCGCGCCGCGTTCGAGCTGTCGGCGGACGAAGCGTCGGACCGCGACGCGCTGGCGCAGTTCGAAGCGGCGATTGCCGCCGACCCCGGTTATGCCGCCGCACGTGCCGCGCGCTCGCGCACGCTGACCGCGATTGCCAATCAATATACCGAGGGAAAATTGCTCCGTCCCCTGTACGACGAGGCGATTGCGGAGGCCGAACGCGCCGTGAAGCTGGCGCCCGACTTTGCCGACGCGCAATCGGCACTGGGCTACACATTGTTTACCGGACGCCTCGACGTCCGCGGCGCGCGCCAACCTTATGAGCGATCGCTGGCTCTTGGGGAGGGCGATGCCGACGTCCTGATTCGCTATGCCTTTTACGGCGCGCGGACCGGGCAATTCGACTCTGCGCGCAAGGCCGTCGATCGCGCGATTTCGCTCGACCCACTCAACCCGCGCGCATTCCGTTCGCTTGCAGCAGTGCTCTACGCGGAGCGACGCTATGCGGAGTCGATCGAACCCGGCCAGAAGGCGCTCAAGCTCAATCCGAAAATGGGTGTCGCCCATGCGGCAATCGGCGACGCCCTGTTCGCAATGGGTAAGCTGCAAGAGGCGCTCGCAGCTTACAAGGCGGAGCCGAGCCCCAGCTTTGCGCTCGCGGGGCTCGCCATCGTGCAGCACCGGCTTGGCGACGAAGCCGCATCCCAGAAAGCGCTGAAAGATCTGATTGCCAAGTTCGGCGATGCTGCATCCTACCAGCAAGCGCAGGTCTATGCGCAACTCGGCCAGACCGACGCTGCACTCGACGCGCTCGACCGCGCACGCAAAGGCCGCGATGGTGGCCTGGGCTATATGCGCAACGACCCGATGATCGATTCATTGCGCGAGACGCCGCGCTTTGTCGCCCTGATCAAGGAATTGGGATTCGAATAGCTTTTGGGAGAGGAACCGGATCATGAAGAAACTGAATGTAACGATCGCGTTTTCGACAGCACTGATGATGGCCGGGTGCAGCGACAAGGCGCCGGAACAGCAACAGCCGCAGGCAAAGCCCGTCGGCCTGATGTCGTCAGAGGCGGTCCAGGCGGCTCCGGTCGAAGCAATGCCGATTGAAAACGCCACCGCTGACAATGCCATAGTCGAAAACGCAGCGGGTATGACCGAGCGGCGTTCGCAGGATAGTCGTACGATTGGAGACCGCCGAGAGAATTAGCTTATCCTGGCAGCGTCAACGGTCGCGCGTGGTAAGTCTGTAGCCAGTTCGCGAGGTCGTCGGTCAACAGGTCGCCCGCCCAGCGCGCCCGACGGACGAGCGCGTCGAACCCGTTGTCGCCATCGATGAGGGTGCGCAGTTTCTGGAGCGTATGGGCCAGCGCATGGTTGCGTTGGGCCGTCCCGGAAAAATCACCCTGTACGCGGACGGCGTAGATCGCAGCACCGATCGCGGGAAGGCCAGCGCCCAATATGGTTGCCACGGTCAGCGCCGGATCCGCAATGTCGTGAAGGGCGTCGGCCGCGCCGATCTTGTCGGCGACCTTGTAGATGAAAACGCACAGGCAGACGAAAACTGTCGTCCCGAACAGCCAGGTGCCAAAATGGTGAAGGCGATGGTCCAGCGTGTGCATCCGCCGCGCTTCATTGCCCAGATAGGCGATCTGGTCGTCGATGAGCGCGGTCAGGCTTTGGCGAACACGGGTCAGATAATGGTCATCGACACGTGCATCGGGCACGCCCAGTTCACGCGCCGTGGAGCGCACATACCACGCGACCCAGCCGGGGTATTTTCCCGCGTCGGCGCGCAGGTCGAGGTCGCCGAGCTGCGCCGTGATCGCCAGACAGCGCAGCCGTTCGGCAAGATGACGGTTGTCCAGCCAGCGCCGGTGCCATCCCGCCTTGTTTCCCGCACGCGTGACCACGAGGATGGTAACGACGACCAGCACCTCCATAACGACAAGAGCGGGCTTGAAACCGTCGGGCACGACCAGGCCCATCAACGACAGCATCACCGCAAGCGCACCGAACGAAAAGTTCACGACCCATCCGCTGCGAAACACTTGGGCAACGGTACTCGCAGTCGTATCGGAGCGGGCGAAACGCGGTGCGAGCATAGTGGATAGCCGTTCGCCGAAGCCGCCGGGCGGTATGCCCGCGCTGCCGACCAGTTGCGGCACAACGAGATCGGCCGGCTGCGGCTCCGCCGAGCGCAGGTCGCTGCGCCGCAACCAGCGTACGCCAGCCGCTGCAAGCAACAGGGGATAGGCAAGCGACAGCAAACGCCACCGACCGCGAATGCCGCTATCGAATTTTCCGAGCATCCGGCGTTCGTCCGGAGAGGCCGGAAGGTCGACGAGTTCACTCAACATCTTGGGGAGGACGGCAATGTCGCCCCGCGCCACGGTTTCCACGGTTTGCTGCCCGAGCCTGTGTTCGGTAAGCCCATCCCACAACAGTTCCGGCGCGCGCCCCCCGTGGGCGTGAATGTGGATGACCGGAATGCCTTCGACGACCGCTTCGGCAACGATTTGTGCCGCGCCGCCGCGCCCGCGCCCCTCGCCGCCGTCCCACACCGCGATCAGCACGTCGCACTGGGCGAGGACGACACGCCCCGCACGTTCGTACGCAACGGCGCTGTCGGTGCGCGATCCGGGCAATTCGAACACAGCGCGAGAGGCATCGACGCGCCGGACATAATCGTCGCGCGCCGCACCCTCGGCAAAATCCTGAGCATAATCGTCGCGAGCGAACGGCAGGACGGCATCGATTGTCCAGCCCCGCGCAATCGCGGCATCCGCAACAAAACTGTCCGCACCGTCGGCAAGCGCGGTGACCAACCGGTATGACGTCGCTTCCGGCAGCGACAGCGCCGCAGCGATGGCATCCAGAACCTGTCCCGACATTTCCGAGATACCGGGAATGGCCTTGCTGTCGAGCCGCTGAAGGCGATGGCCGGTAATGCCGATACCGATCGACATGCGCGGCGCTTGGGCGGTTGCAGGAGAATCCGTCGTCGTTTCTGGCACGCAGATGGGGTATTCCCGCGTATCGTGCCGGTCAACGGCAGGACGGATTATGCTATCGTCATCAGGCTCGCGTTGCCCCCGGCTGCCGTCGTGTTGATCGATGTCGAGACCTCCTCGATCAACCAGGCCGTCTCATACGCTGGCCTGGTCCCGGCACATTGCGCCGGAGTTGCCGACTGGACGAGCGGGATCGGTCCGGGCATTGCGGCGATGTCCTTCAGCGCGGCGGTGACTGTTGCCGGTTCGCCCTCGATCAGCGCACCGGCATAGGGGCCACCCGTCAGGCCCACCCGCCCGGCAACCGATGCCGGGAAAATCTTCGCCAGACTTGCAATGCCTTCGTCCGCCTCGACAACTGCACTATTCCCCGTCGCCAGCACCGCCGCCACTTGCTGGTAAAACCCTGCCGCCGTGACGGGCCGCAACAGGATCGTCCCGCGGGCGTGCAGCGCATAGAGATTTCGCTCGCCCACCGGTCCCGGCAGCTCGGTAACGACGCCCAGCGACGAGGCGTCGGCATAGCCGCGCGCTTGCACCGCCGCATCGCTTTGCCCGATACTGTCGAGCCACGCCGCAAAGTCGAGCAGCGCCGGATCGGTCCGCGCGCCATCGCGCTCGGGAAAAGCCGGGGCATCCGCGACCAGTCGACCGAGATAAAGTGGACCGCCCGCTTTGGGTCCGGTGCCCGACAGTCCCCGCCCTCCGAACGGCTGCACTCCCACGATCGCGCCGATCACATTGCGATTGATGTAGAGATTACCGGCCTTCACGCGGCCTGTGACGTGCGCGACAGTCTCGTCCAGCCGCGTGTGCAGCCCGAAGGTCAGGCCATATCCGGTGGCATTGATATCGTCGATCAGCCGGTCGAGATCCTGCCGGCGATAACGGATGACGTGCAGCACAGGTCCGAACACTTCGCGTTTCAGTTCGGACAGGCTGTCCAGCTCGACGATCGTCGGCGGGACGAAAGTGCCATGCCGCGTGCTTGCGCCCAGCGTCACCTGTTCCACGCTGCGCCCCGCAGCACGCATCGCGTCGATATGCTTGTCGATGCCGGTCTGTGCTTCGGCAGTGATGACCGGGCCGATATCGACCTTCAGCTGGTCGGTTCGACCGACCGACAGTTCGGCAAGCGCCCCCCTGAGCATCGCGAGCGTACGGTCCGCGACTTCCTCCTGCAGGCACAGTACACGCAATGCCGAGCAGCGCTGGCCCGCGCTGTCGAATGCCGACGCAATGACATCGCCCACAACCTGTTCGGCGAGCGCGGAGGAATCGACGATCATAGCATTCTGGCCACCGGTCTCGGCGATCAGGGGGATCGGCTTGCCCGATGCCGACAGCCGCTCGGCAAGCTGGCGCTGGATCAGGCGTGCGACTTCGGTCGAGCCGGTGAACATGACCGCGCTGGTCTCGGTCGCACCGACCAGCGCCGCACCGATCGGGCCGTCACCGGGCACCAGTTGCAACGCATCGAATGGCACACCGGCCTGGTGCAACAGGCGCACCCCCTCGGCGGCGATCAGCGGCGTTTCCTCTGCGGGCTTGGCAAGAACGGGGTTTCCGGCGACCAGCGCGGCAGCAACCTGCCCGATGAAGATCGCGAGCGGGAAGTTCCACGGGCTGATGCACGTGACCGGGCCGAGCGGCACCGACGCCGGGGTCAGCGTCTCGCGCGCCTGCAATGCGTAATAACGCAGGAAGTCCACGGCCTCGCGCACCTCGGCGATTGCATTCGGCAGCGACTTTCCCGCCTCGCGCACGATCAGTCCGAGCAGGATCGGCATCCGCGCCTCCAGCAGGTCGGCAGCACGGTCGAGGCAGGCGGCACGATCCACCACCGACGTCTGCGACCAGTCCGATGCGGCGGCCCGTGCGGCGGCGCGTCTCGCTTCGTCCGGTGTCGCCTCGGTCACATGACCCACTGTATCGCGGTGGTCGGCTGGGTTGAGGATTTCCCGCCGCGCCCCGCTCGCGCCCTCGGGCGCGGCGATCCACGCGATCTTCGCGCTTTCCTGAAGGGCATCGTTCAGCGCCGCGAGCGCGGATTCGTCGGTCAGGTCCAGCCCGCGCGAATTGCGCCGATGGGGATAAAGGTCGACCGGCAGCGCGATCTGGTCGTGCGGCCTGCCGACCGGCGTCATCGCGCGCACGGTATCGACCGGATCCGCGATCAGCTCGTCGATCGAGACCGCCGGATCGGCGATGCGATTGACGAACGACGAGTTCGCGCCGTTTTCGAGCAGGCGGCGGACAAGGTAGGCAAGCAACGTCTCATGCGTGCCGACCGGTGCGTAGATGCGACACGGACGATCGAGCTTGTCCGACCCGACGACCTCCTCATACAACGGCTCGCCCATGCCGTGCAGGCACTGGAATTCGTAATCGCCGACTGCGAACTGCGGTCCCGCCATCCGATATATGGTGGCCAGCGTCTGCGCATTGTGCGTCGCGAACTGCGGAAAAACCGCATCGCGCGCGTCCAGCAGTTTCCGTGCGCAGGCGATATAGGCGACATCGGTGTGGATCTTGCGCGTGTAGACGGGAAAGCCCGCCAGTCCGTCGACCTGCGCCCGCTTGATCTCCGCATCCCAATAGGCACCCTTGACCAGGCGCACCATGATCCGCCGTTCGCACCGCCGCGCCAGATCGACGATAAAGTCGATGACGAAGGGGCAGCGTTTGCCATAGGCCTGCACGACGAAGCCGAGGCCGTTCCAGCCCCGAAGGTCGGCGTCGCTTGCAAGGCTTTCGAGCAAGTCGAGCGACAGCTCCAGCCGGTCGGCCTCCTCGGCATCGATATTGAACCCGATGTCATACCCGCGCGTGCGTGCGGCCAGCGCCTTCACCTTGGGCAGCAACTCGCCGACGACACGATCCGCCTGCGCCCGCGAGTAACGCGGATGAAGCGCCGAGAGCTTGATCGAGATCCCCGGCCCGCCGAAAACGCCCCGCCCCGCAGAGGCTTTGCCGATTGCGTGGATGGCGTTCTCGTAGTCGCGGTAATAGCGTTCCGCGTCGGCGGCTGTCGTTGCCGCTTCGCCCAGCATGTCATAGCTATAGGCAAAGCCCTTTGCCTCCATCGTGCGGGCACGGCGCAGCGCCTCGTCGATGGTTTCACCGGTCACGAACTGCTCGCCCATCATCCGCATCGCCATATCGACGCCGCGCCGGATGACCGGCTCGCCACAACGCGCGATCAGCCGGGTGAGCGCCGCGCCCAGGCCGCTGTCGTTGACGCTCGCCGACAGCTTGCCCGTCACGACCAGGCCCCATGTCGCCGCGTTTACGAACAGAGACCGCCCGCCGCCCAGATGCGCCTTCCAGTCCCCGTCGGCGATCTTGTCGCGGATCAGGGCATCGCGTGTCGCCGCGTCGGGAATGCGCAACAGCGCCTCGGCTAGGCACATCAGCGCCACGCCCTCCTGGCTCGACAGTGCATATTCATGCACCAGCCCCTCAACGCCCGATCCGCTATGCTTGGCACGAAGCGCCTCGATCAGGCGACGTCCCGTCTCTGCCACTGCCCCGCGAACATCGTCGCCGAGCGTCGCAGCCTGAACCAGCGGCGGCAGGCATTCGGGTTCCGGCCGGCGATAGGCAGCGGTAATCGCCCGCCGCAGCGGGGTCTGCACGCCCACAGGGGGTGAAAATGCGGAAAAAGGCGCGGAATAAGCAGGATCGGCCATCGGGTTTCCTGGGAAAGCAGCGAGCATAGCAAAGACGGGATACGCTCCGTATTCGCGCTTGTCCTGTGGGCGCTACCACTTTGTCGGACCAGATGGCGGAGCGGCAGGGATTCGAACCCTGGAGGAGCATTGCTACCCCTACTCACTTTCCAGGCGAGCGCCTTCGACCACTCGGCCACCGCTCCGCATGCACTGGAAGGGCGGGCGTTTAGGCAGGGTCTGTCAACGGCGCAAGTTTTCGCTGTCCTACAGAGCGCGGTTTGTTCTAGCCCTGATTCGGTCGTCCGGCAGTGCCGGATGATGCGGCATGCGTAAGGGGACTGGGCGATGGCAGCGGCGAAGCGGTTTTGGTGTGACCCGAGTGTGAACTTTCGCGCCGCGCTGTGTGCGATGCTGGCGCCGCTCGCGGTCGGTGCCGCGCCGCCGCCCAAGGCACTTGCGCCGTCGGAGATCGTTTCCGCCGCGCCCGCGAAGGACTGGGTCACAATCGCCGCATCCGACTTGCTGATCATGGACCTGGTTCCCGACCGCGATGGCAACAAGCGCCGCGTGATCATCCAGCTGATGCCGCCGCCGTTCTCGCAAGGGTGGATCGGCAACATCCGCAAACTCGCCGCCGCGCACTGGTGGGACGGGACCAGCATCAACCGCGTACAGGACAATTATGTCGCGCAATGGGGCGATGCGGACGCCGAGGACAAGATGAAGGCGAAGAAGCTGCCGGACGGGTTGGTGACGGTGCCGGAGAGTGGATACACGCTGCCTGCAGATTTGATTAGTGTTCGATGGCCACAAGATTCGGGATTGTTCTGGCGAGGTCCATCGTTTTCCGACACCTACACGGGTTGGAACGGCACCGGTTTCGAGCAAGGCTGGCCTATTGCGGCCAAAATAATCACTCCTAGTAAGAAGAGGACGTCTATCCCGGAGGCGGCGCGGTGGCCAGTCCACTGCTACGGCATGGTCGGCGTCGGGCGCGACCTGTCGCCGAACACCGGCAGCGGTGCCGAACTCTACACCGTCATCGGCCACGCGCCGCGCCACCTCGACCGCAATATCGCGCTGGTCGGGCGGGTAATTTCGGGCATCGAAAACCTGTCGAGCCTGCCGCGTGGCACGGGGCCGCTGGGGTTCTACGAAAAGCCCGAACAACGCGTGGGCATCACGTCGATCCGCCTGGCGAGCGAACTGCCCGCGGCGGAGCAGCCGAAGTACCAGTATCTGTCCACCGAAAGCGCAAGCTTCGCCCGCTACGCCGACGCCCGGGCCAACCGGCGCGATGCGTTCTTCATCGTGCCCGCGGGCGGAGCGGACATCTGCAACGTGCCGGTGCCGGTGCGGAAGGTGCCTTAAGGTTTTGGTTCACGCAGAGGCGCGGAGGCGCAGAGGTTTCAGCTCTTCCCCTCCAACGACACACTTTGTTGCAGCGCAATGACGCCTCCGCTACGCGAACACGCGATGGAATACGTCAGCACCAGAGGGAACGCGCCCGCACTCGGGTTCGAGGATGTCACGCTTGCGGGCCTCGCGAGCGACGGCGGACTGTATGTGCCGCGCGAGTGGCCCACGCTCAGCCGCGAAGAGATCGCCGGCCTTGCGGGCAAATCCTATGTCGAGACCGCCGTCACGGTGATGCGCCCGTTCGTCGCGGGTGCGCTCGACGACGATGCGCTGCGGGCGCTGTGCATGGAGGCCTATGCCCGGTTCGACCATGCCGCGGTGACGCCGCTTGTGCAGCTCGATCACCAGCACTGGCTGCTGGAGTTGTTCCACGGCCCGACGCTCGCGTTCAAGGACGTGGCGCTGCAGCTGCTCGGCCTGTTGTTCGAACGCTTCCTGGCGAAGCGCGATACCACGCTGACGGTTGTCGGCGCGACGTCGGGCGACACCGGCTCCGCCGCGATCGACGCGCTGGCAGGCCGCGACAAGGTGGAGGTGTTCATGCTCCACCCCGCCGGGCGCGTCAGCGAAGTGCAGCGGCGACAGATGACGACGGTGCTGGCGCCCAATATCCACAATATCGCGATCGAGGGCGATTTCGACGACGCGCAGCGCATCGTGAAGGCCATGTTCGCCGATGACGAAGCGCGGTCGCGCCTCAACCTGTCCGCCGTTAATTCGATCAACTGGGCGCGGCTGATGGCGCAGGTCGTCTATTATTTCTACGCCGCCGTCCGCCTCGGCGCGCCGGAACGCCCGGTCGCCTTCTCCGTCCCCACGGGCAATTTCGGCGACGTATTCGCAGGGTACGTCGCGTCGCGGATGGGGTTGCCCGTCGCCAAGCTGATCGTCGCGACCAACGTCAACGACATCCTCCACCGCGCGCTGTCGGCGGGCGACTACAGCTGCGGCACGGTTGAACCAACTGCCGCGCCATCGATGGACATCCAGGTGTCTTCGAACTTCGAACGCCTGTTGTTCGACCTGTCGGGTCGTGACGGCGGGGCGCTGGCGGGCATGATGGGCGAGTTCGAAAGCACGAAGAAACTGACGATCCCGGCCGATATGCTGGCCCCGGCGCGCGACCTGTTCACTAGTGCGCGGATCGACGCCGATGGCATGGCGACCGCGATGCGCTGGGCCAACCAGCGCGCGGCGCAGGTCATCGACCCGCATACCGCGATCGGGCTGGCGGCGGCACGTGAATTGGCGAGCGGCGACGTACCGGTCGTGACCCTGGCGACGGCGCACCCAGCCAAGTTTCGCGACGCGGTGGAGCGGGCGACGGGGCATCGCCCCTCACTGCCGCCGCGCGTTGCCGGGCTGTTCGACCGACAGGAACGCTATGACACACTGCCCGCGACGCTTGAGGCGATTAAGGGCTATGTTTTCGAGCGAAGCTAGCCAAAGTCCGCTTCCCTGAGCTTGTCGAAGGGTTGCCCTGTTCCTACCCGTGACAAAAGAAGGGCAGGGCTTCGACAGGCTCAGCCAAACGGAGTGTTTTTGGTGAACCTCGAAACCCTGATCGGCGAACCCTGGCCCGACTACGGGCTGATCGACAGCGGTCACGGTCGCAAGATCGAGCGTTACGGCCGCTACCGCTTCATCCGTCCCGAACCCCAGGCGATGTGGGCACCCGCGACCGAGGATTGGACTGCGGATGGCGAGTTCGTGCCCGGTGCGGACGAGGACGGCGGCGGACGCTGGGTATTCGAGGAACCGGTGCCGCGCGAAGGCTGGCCGCTTGGCTGGGACGACCTGAAATTCACTGCGCAGACGACGCCGTTCCGGCACCTCGGCTTCTTTCCCGACATGATGCCGGTGTGGAGCTGGGCGCGCGAACGGCTGGCAGGGCATGACGCGCCGACCGCCCTCAACCTGTTCGGCTATACCGGCGTCGGCAGCCTGGCCCTGGCGTCGAGGGGTGCGTCTGTCACCCATGTCGATGCCTCGAAAAAGTCAGTCGAGGCGGCAAAGGCCAACGCTGCGCTCGCGGGGCTTTCGGACAAGCCGATCCGCTGGATCATCGACGATGCCGCCAAGTTCGCAGCGCGCGAGGTGCGGCGTGGGAAGCGCTACGACGGCATCATCCTCGACCCGCCGAAATACGGGCGCGGGCCGG